>NZ_DBNGPQ010000071.1:0-86465 GCF_057122925.1 Umezawaea sp.
GCGCGCCGGGCCCGCCCCCGGCGCCGGGTGCGGGCCCGTCGCGCGAGCGGGGTCGTCAGCGCACCGCCCGGTCCGCCGCGAACGCGCGCAGCGCGGCCTCGTCGCGCAGGTCGACCAGCCGGTTGCCCCACCGGTCGACGAGGTCGCCGTCCAGCACGGGAGGGCCCTCGGGGAACGGGCCCTTCGACGGGAACCCGAGCAGCTCGTCGTACACGCCGACGTAGTTCTCGGCCTGGGGCCGCCAGTCCAGCTCCCGCTCGCACCGGCGCCGACCGGCGACGCCGAGGGCCGCCCGCCGCTCCGGGTCGTCGAGCAGCTCGACCAGCGCGTCGGCGAACCCGTCGACGTCGCCGGGCTCCACGTAGACGGCGCAGTCCGCGGCCGACACGACCGTCTCGGTGAGCCGGTAGGCGACCACGGGCACGGCGTAGGCCATGTACTCCATCGTCTTGTTCATCGTGGACACGTCGTTCAGCGGGTTCAGCGGGTCCGGCCCGAGGCCCGCGGACGCGGTCGACAGGTAGCGGGTGATCTGCTCCGGCCCGACCCGCCCGGTGAACTCGACGTGGTCGTCGAGCCCCATGGCCGTGCAACGCCCCTTCAGGTCCTCCAGGCAGTCGCCGAAGCCGAGCAGCGCGAACCTGACGTCCGTCCGGCCCTTGTCGAGCACGACCCGCTTCGCGATCTCCAGGACGCCGTCGACCCCGTCCTGCGGACCCATGATGCCGAGGTAGGCCACGAGGTGCTTGCCGCCGCGGAGCAGCGCCGGATCACCCTCGACCGGCCGCATGACCGTGGTGTCGGGGCCCGAACGGACCACCGTCGTGCGCTCCTCCGGCACGTCGCCGCGTTCCCAGGCGATGCGCTGGTAGGAGGTGTTCGTGGAGATCACCCGCTGGGCCGTGCGGAACGTGCGGCGCTCCAGCCAGCGCAGGATCCGCAGCTGCGCCTTGCCCGCGATCCCGGTCGGCTCGCCGAAGCGGGACAGGAAGACCTCGGGGTTGAGGTCGTGGTGGTCGAACACGAACCCGACACCGCCGAGCCGCCACAGCAGGGCGAGCGCCCAGTAGGTGTCCGGCGGGTTGCACGCCTGCACGACGTGGAAGCGCTGACGGCGGCGGACCTTCACGCTGAGCAACGCCGTGCGCACCCAGCAGTACAGGAACTCCCACGCGTAGCCCGCCGCGCCGTCGGCCTGCGGTGGCGGTGCGTACTTGTGCAGGTGCACACCGTCGAGTTCCTGGTAGGCGGGATCACCAGGCCCCTTCGGACAGATCACCGACACCTGGTAGCCGGCCGCGACGAGCGCCCGGCACTCCAGCCACACCCTCCGGTCCAACGGGACCGGCAGGTTCTGCACGATGATCAACACGTGCGGCGAATGCGACACCCGGATCCTCTTCCTCGCTGACTGCCCTGACGTTGTGTTCTCGTTCCGGGAGTCGGATCGGTTACACCTCCCCCGCCGTCGTAACGGAGATCCCGGCGGGCTCGATGTAGCGGATACGTGCCCCGTTCAGGACTTCGGCTAGGAGATGCGGTGGATCGGTCACCTGTCGCGGTGGTCATCGTCACTTACCAGAGCGAGAAGGTGATCGGTGGTTGCCTGGCCTCGCTCCCGGACGACGTCCGCGTGGTCGTGGTGGACAACGCCTCCACCGACCGCACCCTCGCGGTGGTCGAGGAGGTGTCGCCGACCGCCGTGGTCGTGCGCAACCCGGTCAACGCGGGCTTCGCCGCGGGCGTGAACCTGGGCGTCGCCGCGGCCGAGGGCCACGACGTGCTCGTGCTCAACGCCGACATCCGCCTGCGCCCCGGAGCCGTGGAGGCGCTGCGCGCGACCGGCGCCGCCATCGCGGTCCCCCGCCTGGTGGGACCGGACGGCGCGCCGCACCACTCGCTGCGCCGCGAGCCGACGGTGCTGCGCGCGCTCGGCGAGGCGCTGCTCGGCGGCGGTCGGGCCGGCCGGTTCCCGGCGCTGGGCGAGACCGTCGTCGCCGCGCGGGAGTACGAGCACCCGCACGTCGTCGACTGGGCCACGGGCGCCGCCTGGCTGGTCACCCGGAAGGTCCTCGACGCGCTGGGCCCGCTGGACGAGCGGTACTTCCTGTACTCCGAGGAGACCGAGTACATGCTCCGCGCGGGTGGGGCGGGCTTCCCCGTGCGCTACGAGCCGCGGGCCGTGGTCGAGCACATCGGCGGCGAGGTGCGGACGTCGCCGAGGCTGTGGTCGATCCTCACGGCCAACCGGGTGCGGGTGCACCGCGAGCGGCACGGGCGCGCCGCCGCGGCCCTCATGTGGCTGGCCGTGGCGCTGAACGAAG
Organism: Umezawaea sp.; assembly: GCF_057122925.1. Classification (NCBI taxonomy): domain Bacteria; kingdom Bacillati; phylum Actinomycetota; class Actinomycetes; order Pseudonocardiales; family Pseudonocardiaceae; genus Umezawaea; species Umezawaea sp. The sequence continues at coordinate 2,325 of NZ_DBNGPQ010000071.1, forward strand.
GACTCCGCTCGCGGGACCCGCGGCACCGCACGGCACTGCGAGGACTGCTCACGATGACGGAATGGCCCGCCGAGACGCCGAGTGCGACGACCGCGGAGCGGGGGCCGAGCTACCTCTGCTTCTCCGCGCAGGACTGGTGGTACCACAACCAGGCGCACTCCGACTTCCAGCTGCTGCGCCGGGTGGCCGAGCACCGCAAGGTCCTCCTGGTGAACAGCATCGGCCTGCGGATGCCGCTGCCGGGCCGCAGCACCCAGTTCGCGCGCCGCATCCTGCGCAAGGCCCGCAGCGTCGCGAAGCTCGTGCGCCGCCCGCTGCCCGACACCCCCGGCTTCCACGTCATGACGCCGCTGCCGCTGCCGTTCTACGGCAAGCCGTGGCTGCGCAAGCTGAACTCCGTGCTGGTGCGCGCCCAGGTGCGGGCCGTGTGCCTCGCGCTGCGGATGGGCACGCCCGCCGTCGTCGCGACCATCCCGACCGCGTGGGACGTCGTCGAGCCGATGAAGCGGCGCACGCTGCTGTTCAACCGCTCCGACCGGCACTCGGCGTTCCCCGAGTCGGACCAGTCGACCATCCGCGCGCTGGAGGACCAGCTGCTGTCCCGTTCGGACCGGGTCCTCTACGTCAGCCGCGCCCTCCAGGAGGAGGAGCGCGGCCTCACCGGCGACCGCGCGCACTTCCTCGACCACGGCGTCGACGTGGACCACTTCCGCCGCACGGACGAGCTGCCCGCCGACCTCGCGTCGATCCCCGGCCCGCGCATCGGGTTCTTCGGCAGCCTCGACGACTACCTGGTCGACTTCGACCTGCTGGAGCGCATCGCGGTCGAGTTCCCCGAGGCCTCGCTGGTGATGATCGGCGACGCGACCTGCTCGATGGAGCGGTACGACAAGTACCGGAACGTGCACTGGCTCGACTTCCGCTCCTACGCGCAGATCCCCGCGTACGGCTCCGGCTTCGACGTCGCCCTGATGCCGTGGCTCGACAACGACTGGATCAAGCACGCGAACCCCATCAAGATGAAGGAGTACCTGGCGCTCGGGCTCGCCGTGGTCAGCACGGACTTCCCCGAGGTGGCCCGGTACGCCGACGTCGTCCGGATCGCGCCGGACCACACGGCCTTCGTCGACCTGGTCCGCCAGACCCTCTCCGACGGCGGTCCGAAGACCCCGCGGGAGCGGCGCGAGGCCGTCCTCACGGCGTCGTGGGACTCCCGCGCGCTGGAGCTGATGGCGCTGGCCGAGGGCACGCACACCGCCGCGGGGAGCACACCGTGTGCGGAGTAGCGGGCATCCGCCGCTTCGACGGGGAGCCGGTCGACGCCGGGCTGCTCGCGGAGATGGCGAAGCGGCTGCACCACCGCGGTCCCGACGACAGCGGCTTCTGGTCCGAGGGCTCGGTCGGCTTCGCGCACACCCGGCTGTCGATCATCGACCTGGCCGGGTCGCCGCAGCCGATGGAGGGCGCGAGCGGTCGCACGCACATCACGTTCAACGGCGAGGTCCTGAACTACCGGGAGCTGCGCTCGGAACTCGCGTACCCGTTCCGCACCAAGGGCGACACCGAGGTCCTGCTGGCGCTCTACGAGCGGTACGGCGTGCGCGGCGCCACGAGGCTGCGCGGCCAGTTCGCCTACGCGCTGCACGACTCGGCGACCGGCGAGACGCACCTGGTGCGCGACCGGCTCGGCATCCTGCCGCTGTACTACTACGCGACCGCCGACGTGTTCGCGTTCGCCTCCGAGATCAAGGCGCTGTTCCCGGTGATCGGGGCGCACCGGGTCGACGGCGAGAGCCTGCACGACTACCTGGCGCACCGCTCGGTGCCCGCGCCGTACACGCTGGTCGAGGGCGTGCGGAAGGTGCCGCAGGGCCACCACCTCGTGGTCACCGCGGACGGCGCGATCCGCACCGAGCCGTACTGGGAGCTGCCCAGGGAGCCCGACGTCCGGCAGGTCTCGCCCGAGGAGGCCGTGCGGCTGGTGGACGACGCCCTCACGGCGTCGGTGCGCGACGCGCTCATCGCCGACGTGCCCGTGGGCGCCTACCTCTCCGGCGGCGTCGACAGCAGCCTCATCACCGCCCTCGTCGCCCGCGAGCGCGACGGCGCGGGCCTGCACACGTTCTCCGCCGGGTTCGGCGACGAGCGCGTGGACGAGACGGCGTGGGCCCGCAAGGTGGCCGGGATCGTCGGCAGCGAGCACCACGAGGTCGTGGTGACGGCGGACGACTTCCGCGACAGCTGGGCGAAGCTGAGCTGGCACCGCGACGCCCCGCTGTCCGAGCCCGCCGACGTGGCCGTGTTCCGCCTCGCCGAACTCGCCCGCCGCGACGTGAAGGTCGTGCTGTCCGGTGAGGGCAGCGACGAGCTGTTCGGCGGCTACCCCAAGTACCGCTTCGCGCGCGCGACCAAGCTGGCCGGTGTGCTGCCCGGTGCCGCCCTGCGCCGGATCGAGGGGGCGCTGCCCGCGAGCAGGGCCCGCCTCGGCGTCGCCGTGCGCGCGCTGGGCGAACCGAGCTACGCCGAGCGGATGCGCGGCTGGTTCGCGCCGTTCACCACGGCCGAGCGCGACGCGCTGCTCGGCGGCCCCGCCACCCGGTCGGTCCTCGGGCCCTACGAGGACGGCGGCGGGGACGCGCTGACCCGGATGCTCTACGCCGACTCGCACACCTGGCTCGCCGACAACCTCCTGGAGCGCGGCGACCGCATGTCGATGGCCGCCTCGCTGGAGCTGCGGCCGCCGTTCCTGGACCACCGCGTGGCCGAGCTGGCGTTCAGCCTGCCCAGCGACGTGAAGGTGCGCGGCGGCACGACCAAGTGGGTCGTCAAGGAGGTCGCGCGCGAGCACCTGCCCGCCGACGTCGTCGACCGCCCCAAGTCCGGCTTCAAGGTGCCGCTGGACGCCTGGTTCCGCGACGGCCTGAAGGACATGGCGTTCGACCTGCTGACCGGTCCCTCGTCGTTCGTCGGCGGTGCCCTGGACCGGGCGGCCGTCGCCGCGCTGCTCGCCGGGCACGCCAGCGGCGCCCGCAACGAGCAGCCGAGGATCTGGACGCTGCTGTCCCTAGAGGTGTGGCACCGCGAGATGGCGGGGCGCTAGCCGTGTACGTCGCGTCCAGCCGTCCCACGGGCAAGACCGAGCTGGGCAAGCGCCTGCCCAGCACCGTGTTCGCGCTCGGCACCGTGAGCCTGCTCACGGACGTCTCGTCCGAGATGATCACCGCGTTCATGCCGGTGTACCTGCTGTTCAGCCTCCAGATGGGGTACGCGCAGTTCGGCATCCTCGACGGGCTGTACACCGGGGCCACCGCCGTCCTGCGGCTGGTCGGCGGCCACGCGTCGGACCGCCTGAGGCGGCCCAAGGCCGTCGCGGCGGCGGGCTACGGGCTGTCCGCGGTCACGAAGCTGTTCTTCCCCGTCGTCGGCGGTTCCGCGTTCGGCATCGGCGCGCTGCTCGCGGCCGACCGCGCGGGCAAGGGCCTGCGCACCGCGCCGCGGGACGCGCTGATCTCCCTCAGCACCCCCGCGGACCAGCTCGGCACGGCGTTCGGCGTGCACCGCAGCATGGACACCTTCGGCGCGCTGATGGGCCCGCTGGTCACGTTCCTGCTGCTGACGCAGATCGGCATCGTGCCGGGCCCGGTGTTCGTCGTCAGCGCCTGCTTCGCGCTGCTGGGCCTGATCGTGCTCGTCTGGTTCGTGCGGGAACGGCCTGCCGACAAGGCCGCCACCGGCCCCCCGCCGTCCCTGCGCGCCGGGCTGGCGCTGCTGCGCGAACCCGCGTTCCGCCGGACGGCCGTCGCGTCCGCCGCGCTCGGCCTCGCCACGATGTCCGACGCGTTCGTCTACATCCTGGTGCAGCGGGCGACCGGCATCCCGCTGGGGCTGCTGCCGCTGCTCCCGCTCGCGACCGCGCTGGTGTTCCTGCTCACCGCGGCGCCGCTGGGACGGCTCGCCGACCGCGTCGGCCGCTGGCGGATGTTCCTCATCGGGCACGTGCTGCTGCTGGGCGTGTACGCGCTGCTGTTCACCCCCGCGTCCGGGTACCCCGTCGCGGTGCTCGCCCTGGCGCTGCACGGGCTGTTCTACGGCTGCACCGACGGCGTGCTGTCAGCCAGGGTCAGCGCGCTGGCCCCGGAAACCCTGCGGGCGTCGGGTCTCGCGGTCGTCCAAACCGGACAGGCGCTCACCCGCCTCGTGGCGTCCGTCGCCTTCGGGTTCCTGCTCCAGTTCGCGACCTTCGGCCTCGCCGTCGGCACGGCGTTCGCGGCGCTCACGTCCACGCTGCTGATCGCCTGGCAGCTCGACCGCTCCCGCGGCTGAGTCCGCGGCGGAACGGGGTGGGGAACCCGGCGGGCGTTCCCCACCCCGAGGCCCGATCAGCCCGTCCGCGCGGCCAGCAGCTGCTTGGCCCGCTCGAAGCCGGACTTGCCCAGCACCCTCAGCGCGGCGTTCTTCACCAGCACCCGCCCCGAATCGCGCACGACCCGCACGGGCCGCCCGACGACCCGGTCCTTGACCAGCGACCGGCCGTCCGGCTCCGGCACGTCGTCCAGCGCGGTGCCGAACGACTTCCGGTACCGCGCGGGCGAGACGAGGCGCCCGCGTGTGCGGTTGCTCACGTTGCCGCCGTGCACGACCTGGAGCCAGCCGGGCTCGCCGCCGAGTTCGAGGACCGGCATGTGCTCGTGCATCCTGTTGTGCCAGTGGCCCCAGCAGGTGATCGGCTCGGTCCAGCTCTCCCGCACCGACACGAACGCGTTGTGCGGGTCGCGGTGGCCGTACAGACCGGTGGGGCTCTTGACCAGCCCGTTGACGAGGTAGTAGGCGGCCCGCTGACCGCGACCGGGCGCGGAGCACAGACGCTCCACGAAGTCGTGGGCCAGACCGTCGTCGTTGTCGAGGTTCGTCGTGACCAGCTCGGTGCCCTTGACGTCGAACAACGCGGCCACGTCGGCGCGCAGCTCCTCCCGGCTGACCTCGGCGCGGAAGACCGGCGTGTACGCGTCGCCGTGGCCCGCGATCCGGTCGAGCAGCCACTGCGGGCTCTCCGGGTCGAAGTAGATCATCCACTTCGTCCGGCGGTCGGTCTGCGCCAGCACCGAGGGCAGGCAGTAGGTCTCGAAGAGCTCGACGCGCTCGGCCAGCCAACCGTCCTTCGCACGGATGTAGCTCTCCGCGCCCTTGGACGGCAGGTTGAATCGCGTCAGGACGACGTGGTCCATCAACACCCCATTCCCGTTGTCCCCTACATCGGTCGTGGACGGCGAATCGTTCCGCGGTTAACAAAGCGCCCGCGCGCACGATGTGTAGGAGGAGACCACCAGCGAGGAGGACCGGGCACGTGCCAACGCACCCCGCGGACCAGTTGAGCCGACCGAGCCCCCGACGAGCGGGCAGGCTGCCGACGGTCGACGTCGTCATCCCTTGCTACAACTACGCGCACTTCCTGCCCGCGTGCGTCCGGAGCGTGCTGGACCAGCCGGGCGTGGACGTCCGCGTGCTCGTGATCGACGACACCTCGTCGGACAACACCCCCGAGGTGGTGGCCGAACTGGTGGCCGCCGACCCCAGGGTGGCGGGACGCAGGCACGAGGTGAACAAGGGCCACATCGCGACCTACAACGAGGGCCTGCTGGAGTGGGCGAGCGCCGACTACACCGTGCTGCTCTCGGCCGACGACCTGCTCGCCCCCGGCGCCCTGGCGCGCGCGGCTGAGGTCTTCGAGCGCCACCCGCGGGTCGGCATGGTCTACGGCCGCGTCGTCTACTACTCCGACCACGACGCCCTGCCGAAGGTCACCACCCTGCCGCTGGGCACGAGCACGTGGGCCGGGCACGACTGGATCGAGCGGCGCTTCCGCAGCAGCCGCAACGTCATCTCCTCGCCGGAGGTCGTCGTCCGGACGTCGGTGCAGCAGCGGGTCGGCGGCTACCGCCCCGACCTGCCGCACGCGGGCGACCTGGAGATGTGGCTGCGGATCGCGGCCGTGTCGGACATCGGCTACGTCCGCGGCAGGCAGGCGGCGTACTACCGCGTGCACGCCCAGAGCATGATGCGCACGACGTTCTCGTCGGTCTTCGCGGACCTGGAGCAGCGCCGCGACGTGTTCGACCGCGTCGTCGACGAGCACCCCGAGCTGCCGGGCGCCGAACGCCTGCGGAGCCTGGCGCACAAGGCCATCGCGAAGGACGCGCTGTGGCGCGCCGTGCGCGCCCACGACCGCGACCAGCTCGACGAGGTGCCCGCCGACGAGCTGGCGGCCTTCGCGCTGGCGACCTACCCGGACGCGGAGGAGCTGCCCGAGTACCGCGCGCTGCGCCGCCGCAAGCGCCTCGGCGCCCGCCTCTGCAACCGGACCCAGGTCTTCCTCGCACCGCACGCCGTCAAGCGCGGGCGCCTGTGGCTGTCCCACCAGCTCTGGAAGTGGCGCGGTCAATGACGTCGCAGCTCGAACGCAAGGTCGGGTCGGCGATCCGGTGGAGCGCGGTCAACAGCGTCCTCCAGCGCGTCAGCCAGGTCGGTGTCGGCGTCCTGCTCGCCCGCCTCATCGCCCCCGAGCAGTTCGGCGTCTTCGCCGTCGCCCTCGTGGTGCTGAACATCGTGCTGAGCGTCAGCGAGATGGGCGTGAGCGCGGCGCTGGTGCGCACCAGGGGCCCGATCGACGAGATGGCGCCGACGGTGACCACGCTGTCGATCGCCTCCGGCACGCTGCTCGCCGTCATCTGCGTGGTGGGCGCCCCGTGGTTCTCGAACGCCATGGGCGCCCCCGAGGCCACCGGCGTGATCCAGCTGATGTCGCTGGCGCTCGTCGTCGCGGGCGCGTCGGCCGTGCCGGGCGCGATGCTCCAGCGCGACTTCCGGCAGGACCACAAGTTCGCCGCCGACACGACGGGCTTCGTCGTCGGCACGGCCGTGGTGGTCGTGCTCGCCCTGCTGGGCTTCGGCGCGTGGAGCCTGGCGTGGTCGCGGCTCGCGACGAACGTGGCCGCAGCGGTGGTCATGTTCGCGCTCACCAAGGAGCGCTACCGGCCCGGTTTCGACCGCGCGCAGGCCCGGTCGCTGCTGGCGTTCGGCCTCCCGCTCGCCGGGTCCAGCCTGCTGGTGTTCGGCGTGATGAACGTCGACTACATCGTGGTGGGCTCGGTGCTCGGCACCGTCCCGCTCGGCTACTACCTGCTCGCGTTCAACCTCTCCAGCTGGCCGGTCGGTGCCTTCTCCGCACCGGTCCGCAGCGTGTCCCTCGCCGCGTTCTCGCAGGTCAGGGACAATCCCGAGCAGTTCCAGCGGACGTTCGGCCGAGCGCTCGGCCTGCTGGCGCTGTTCACCGTGCCCGCCTGCGTGCTGCTGGCCGCGCTCGCCGACCCGCTCATCCGCGTGGTCTACGGCGAGCGGTGGGCGCCCGCGGCGACGGCGCTGGCGATGCTGGTGCTGCTGGGCGCGGTCCGGGTGGCGCTGGAGCTGGGCTACGACTTCCTCGCCAGCGCGGGCCGCTCGCGGGCGATCCTGGTGATCCACGTCGTGTGGCTGGGCGCGCTGGTGCCGCTGCTGCTGGTCGGCGCGCACCTGGACGGCATCCGGGGTGTGGCCGCGGCCCACGTCGTGGTGGCCGTGCTGGTGATCGTGCCCGCCTACCTGGTGGCGTTCCGGCCCTACGGCGTGAAGGCGCGCGCGCTCGGCGCCACGCTCGCGAGGCCGGTGCTCGGCGGGGTGCTGATGATCGCGGTCGCGCAGGCGGTGACGTTCGTGGTGCCCGGCAACGTGTGGCAGCTGCTCGTCGGCGGAGTCCTGTCCCTGGCGGCCTACACCGCCGTCGTGTACCCGCTGCGCCACGAGGCGCTGGGCGTTCTGAGGAGGGCGGCCCCGTGATCCAGCGGCGTCTGCGGCAGGTGTCGAGGATCGTCAGGGACCAGGGTGTGCGGGGCCTCGGCTCCCGCGCGCTGACCGCGGCGGCCAAGCGGCTCGGCCCCGGCGCCGAGGCGCTGCCGGTGCGCGAGCGGGACGTGCGGGCCGCCGACCTCGGCGCGGTGAAGCCCGTCGTGGTCCCGCCGGTCCCGGCCGACGGCAGGCTGACGGTCAACTGGGTGACCACGCCGCCCGCCCACGGGTCGGGCGGGCACACCACGATGTTCCGGCTCATCACGCACCTGGAGTCGCTCGGGCACACGTGCAGGCTCTACCTGTACGACACGTTCGGGAACCGGGCGGTCGACCTCGAACCCTCGGTGCGGGCGGCGTTCCCGGCGTTCCGCGGGACCGTCCACGACGTCACCGACGGCATGGCCGACGCGCACGCCGTGTTCGCCACCGCGTGGATGACGGCCTACCCGGTGTTCAACGACCCGTGCGCGGGCAAGCGCTTCTACCTCGTGCAGGACTACGAGCCGTGGTTCTTCCCCGTGGGCGGACTGTCCACACTGGCCGCGAACACCTACCGGATGGGCTTCCACGGGTTCACCGCGGGCCGGTTCCTCGCCGAGAAGCTGCGCGACGAGGACGGCATGGCCGCCGACTGGTTCGACTTCGGCTGCGACGCCGACCGCTACCGGCTGGACGAGGGCGCGGTCCGCGACGGGATCGTGTTCTACGCCAGGAGGAAGGCGCCGAGGCGGGCCTACGAGCTGGGCGCGCTGGCGCTGGAGCTGTTCTCCGAGCGGCACCCCGAGCTGTGGATCCACGTCTACGGCGAGGAGGTCGGCGACCTCGGTCCCCGGTTCGTCGACCACGGGCTGGTGAGCCCCGACGAGCTGAACCGGATCTACAACCGCTGCTTCGCCGGGCTGAGCCTGTCCATGACCAACGTGTCGCTCGTACCGCACGAGATGCTCGCCGCGGGCTGCGTCCCGGTGGTCAACGAGGCCGCGCACAACCGCGTGGTGCTCGACAACGAGCACGTGCGGTACGCCGCGGCGACCCCCCACGAGCTCGCTCGCGCCCTCTCGGACGTCGTGACGACCCCCGGCTTCCCCGCGCTCGCCGCGGCCGCCTCGGCGAGCGTGGCGGGCCGTTCCTGGGACGCGGCCGGGCACGAGCTGGAGAAGGTCCTCCGGCGCGAGCTGTCCGCCTGAGGCGGGGCGACCCCCGCCTCAGGTCGTCGGGGACGGTGAGGTCGCGTCCGCCACCAGCACGGTCGCCGGGGCCGAGCCGTCGGCCGCGACCACGTGGACCGCGGGGGCCTTCGCGTCCCTGGGCACGGCGGCGAACGCCAGCCGGTCGCCGCCGAGCCACGTCGCCTGGTCGTCGACGCCCGCCGTGCCGGGGAGCCTGGTCTCCCGCCCGCTCGCGATGTCGAGGACCGCCAGGTCCCACGGACCGAGCCTGCCGATGCGCTTCTTGTAGGCCACCTTGGTCCCGTCGGGCGACAGGGACGGACACTCAGCGTCACGACGCAGCGACGTGAGCTTCTTCGTCTCCAGGTCGCCGCGCACCAGCCACGTGTAGCCGCCCGACCCCAGCGTGGCGTAGAACGTGCGGTCGTCGGAGGCCACCGTGAGGCCCCAGTAGTTCACGTCCTGCGCCTGGTGCACCACGCCGTCGACGGTCGCCTCGAAGTGCTCGATCGACTCCACGACCTCGCCCGTGCGCAGGTTCAGGAAGCCCGTGCGGGTCGAGAAGCCGCCGGGCACGGCGTAGGAGTCGCCCTTCACGAAACTGGTCCACGTGACCACCTGGCCGGACGCCGACACCTTCGCGCGGCTGGGCACGCCGGGCAGCGCGACGCTGCGCACGACGGCCCCCGCGCCGTCCCTGACCTCGGCCGCGTAGCTCGGACCCGGTCCGGCCAGGGCGAGGCACACGGTCGTCCCGCCCGCCGCGTAGACCCGCTGGCAGGTCAGCTCGGTGGTGGCCCTCGGGCCCGCCGGATCGGTCGTGCTGAGCTTCTCGACGCGGTTGCGGCCGTCGCGCAGGTCGACGAAGAGGAGGTCTCCCTCCCGCGTCGCCGCCGCCGACGGTGACGACGGTGCGTCGTCCTTGGCCCGCACCTGGCTCACGACGTACCCGGTCCCCCCGAGAACTACCAGTAGAATCGCCGCTACGGGGACAACAAGGCGTCTCATGTCGTCCAGGATGCCTCACGGACGGCCGATGTCCATCACGGCCTGTAACAATTGAGCACCGGCGCCGATTTGTTGGGTAGCGATACTCCGCGGTTGCGGAGCCAGGTCCAGATCGGGGATTTTGATGGATTTCTGGGAGACCACGCGTGTTCTGAGGAGACGCTGGTACATAGCGGTCCCAGCGCTGCTCGTCTCCGCGCTCCTGGCGTTCATGACCTACGCGTCAGTGCCGACGCGCTACGAGTCCACCGGGACGATGGTGTTCACCTCTCCGTCGTCGGGTGGGCGGTTCTCGGACAACACGAAGCCCGAGGACGTCGTGCGCGTCAACCCGCTGCTCGCCTTCGACGGCAGCCTGACCACGACCGCGCAGATCCTCACCCAGGTGCTGGGCGACCCCATGACCCGCACCGAGCTCGCGGGCGAGAAGTCGACGAGCACCTACACCGCGAACACCGGCCCCGTGGGCGGACCGCTGCTCTTCGTGACGGCCGAGGCCGACTCGCCGGACCAGGCCCAGGCACTGGTGACCAAGGTCCTGGAGCGGGCGAGCGTCGAGCTGGACGCCCGGCAGCGGACGCTGAACGCGCCCGAGCCGACGTTCATCACCGCCCAGGTGCTCGTGCGGCCGACCTCCGCCGAGGCGAAGATCGGCGGCAAGGTGCGCTTCGTCGGCGCCGCCGCCGTCGTCCTGCTGCTCCTGACCATCGCGGTCACCTTCGGGTCGGACAGCGTGCTGAACAAGGCGAAGCGGCGCAAGGACACGGAGCCCGCGGAGGTCGACGGCGACGGCGACGAGCCGGACGACGTGGACGTGCCGCCCGGCTCGCACCGGCCGAGGCCCCCGGCGGACACCCCGCCCCGGCCCGTCCGGTCCGACCCGCTCGACAGCTCCCGCACCCCGGCCCGCCACGCACCGCAGGACGCGCCCGACGCCCCCCGGCACCCGGTCCGGCCCGCCTCCCAGGACGGGCACGACCACACCCGCCCTCCCGCGCGCCCGCAGCCCGAGGCTCCCCGCCAGCAGCCGGTCCGCCAGCAGCGAAACGGGGTGACCACCCCCAAGCCCGAACACCTGGCCAACCAGGCCACCGTCTTCATCTCCGCCCCGAAGGCGGATCCGACGTGGCCCAGCAGTGAAGACCCCCGCACCAGGTGAGCGGGTAGTGCGGCAGCGCGCGGACGGCGCCACGCTGGCCTGCCTGTACCTGCTGGCACTGCTGATCATCCCGGCCCGGCTCATCGTCGCGTTCGTGCCGATCACCCTGCCGCCCGCGATGGTGGTGGCCCTGTTCCTCGGCGTCGTGTGGTTCAGCACGCACCTCATGGACACCATGTCCATGGCCAAGGGCCGCAACGCGGTGCGGACGGCCATCGCGATCTTCCTGGTGATCCACCTGCTGACGTTCGCGCGGGCCACCCGCCGCTACCTGCCGACGGACGAGCTGAGCGTCGCCGACAGCAGCATGATCCGGATCCTCGCGATGGTCACCGTGGCGGTCTTCATCTGCGACGCCGTGCGGGGCCGGGACCGGCTGGACCGCGTGCTGCGGGTCCTGACCGCGTGCGTGGCCGTCGTCGCGTTCGTCGGCCTGGTCCAGTTCGGGCTGGGCGTCGACCTCGCGTCGTACGTGAACCTGCCCGGCCTGCGGCTCCAGGAGAACGCCTACGCGGCCTTCGAGTCGCGGTCGATCTTCCGCCGCCCGTCCGGCACGGTGAACCACCCCATCGAGTTCGGCCTCATCTGCGCCATCGCGGTGCCGCTGGCCGCGCACTTCCTGTTCCAGTCCCGTGACCGCGGCGTCCACACCGGACGGTGGGTGCTGGTGCTGGCGCTCGTCGGCCTCGGCGCGATCCTCTCGCTGTCCCGCACCGCGATCATCGGCCTCGTGGTCGCCGGACTGGTCATGGGCATCATGCTGCCGAGGCGGCGCGGCATCCCGATGCTGGCGTTCGGCGCCGTCTTCTTCGTCGGCGCCAGCGCGGTCGTGCCGGGCCTGCTCGGCACGCTGAGCGGGATGTTCTCCAACATCGAGGACGACCCGAGCTTCCAGGGCCGGACGAAGGACTACGACGGCGCGTGGAAGGAGATCGCGCTGCACCCGTGGCTCGGCCGCGGGTTCGGCACGTTCCTGCCGAGCAAGAACCCCATCCTGGACAACCAGTACCTGCTGACCATGATCGAGAACGGCTACCTCGGCCTGTGCGCGTTCGCCGGGCTGTTCCTGGTGTCGATCTACGCGGCGCTCAAGGCGCGGTCGCTCACGAAGGACGAGAACCTGCGCGGCATCGCCGCGTGCCTGGTGTGCGCCTCGCTGGTCAGCGCTCTCGGCGCCGCCACGTTCGACCTGCTGAGCTTCAGCGTCGCCACCGGGCTGCTGTTCGTGGTCGTCGGCGCGAGCGGGGCGCTGCTGCGCGTCACACGGGCCGAGGCCCTGGCGGACCCGGTCTCGGTGCCCGCCGCGGGCAGGCTCCAGAAGATGCGCCGCAAGCAGAAAGCGCGCTCGGGCCGCTAGTGCCGCGACCGGCACCGGTTCCTGAACGCGCTTCCCGGTCCGACCGGTCCGACTCCCCTACGCGGGCTCCAGGCCCCCCGCGGCCTCCGCGTAGCGGTTGTGGCACACGGGGCACGACAGGTCGTCGGCGAGGCGTTCCCCGCAGGCGCAGACCCAGCCCTTGCGGCGCGCCGGGTTGCCCGCCACGAACGCGTGCGCGGGCACGTCCTCGGTGATCACCGAACCGGCGGCGGCGAACGCGTAGCCGCCGATCTCGATCCCGCACACCACGACGGTTCCCGCGCCGAGGGAAGCGCCCCGGCGGACGGTGGTGGACAGCAGGGCGTCCCCGGTCCGGCGGATCGCGGCACGGGGACGCAGGTCGTTGGTGAACAGCACGTTCGGGCCGAGGAACACCTCGTCCTCGCAGACGACGCCGTCGAACACGAGCGTGCCGTTCTTGACCGTCACGCGGTCGCCGAGCACGGCGCCGCCCTCGACGAACGCGCCGTCGCAGACGTTGCAGTCGCGGCCGATCCGGGCTCCGGGCAGGACGTGCGCGAACGCCCACACCCGCGTGCCGTCGCCGACGTCCTCGCTCTCGCACAGGCCCGCCGGGTGGACCTGGACCCCGCTCACCGGACGGCCCCGCGGAGCACCTCGACGACCCGCTCCTGCTGGCTCGGGGTGATCTCCGGGAACAGCGGCAGCGACAGCAGTTCCGCCGAGCTGCGCTCGGTGACCGGGAAGGAGCCGCCCAGCGACGCGAACGCGCCGGTGCGGTGCACCGGGGTCGGGTAGTGGATGCCGGCACCGATGCCCGCGGCGTGCAGCTCGGCGAGCACCCGGTCGCGGTCGGCGACGCGGACCACGTAGAGGTGCCAGACCGGCAGGTTGCCCTCCAGCACGACGGGGGTGCGGACCTGCTCGACGTCCGCGAGCAGCTCGTCGTAGCGCGCGGCGGCGGCGCGGCGGTCGGCGTTCCAGCCCTCCAGCCGGGCGAGCTTGGCCGACAGGACGACGGCCTGGAGCGTGTCGAGCCTGCTGTTGAAGCCGAGCACGGTGTGCTCGTACTTGCGCGGGGAACCGTGCTCCCGCAACAGCTTCACCCGCTCGGCCACCTCGGCCGACGTCGTCAGCACCGCGCCGCCGTCGCCGTAGGCGCCGAGGTTCTTGCCGGGGTAGAAGCTGGTGGCCGCGGCGACACCGAGGCCGCCGACGGGCACGCCGCGGCGCCGCGCGCCCTGCGCCTGCGCGGCGTCCTCGACCACCGGCACGCCCTCGATCAGCTCCACCGGGGCGGCCTGGCCGTAGAGGTGCACCGGCAGGACCGCCCTGGTGCGCGGCGTGATCGCGTCGGCGATCCGGTCCGTGTCGATCAGCAGCGTGTCGTCGACGCAGTCGACGAGCACCGGGGTCGCCCCCGTTCGGGCCACGGCCTCGGCCGTGGCGATGAAGGTGTTGGCGGGCAGCACGCACTCGTCGCCGTGGCCGACGCCCAGCGCGCGCAGCGCCAGCTCGATCGCGTCGGTGCCGTTCGCCACCCCCACGCAGTGCGCGACCTCCTGGTAGGCGGCGAACTCCGCCTCGAACCGCGAGACCTGCGGCCCCCCGATGAACGCGGTGGTCTTGAGCACCTCGGCCCAGCCCTCCGCGACCTCGTCGGCGACCTGCTCGTGCTGGGCACGCAGGTCCACCAGCGGGATCTCGATCACCTGTCGCTCCTCCTGGCCGGTACCCCGACCCACGTCTGGCCTGCCGGAACATCCCGCAGGACGACGGCGCCCATGCCGATCACGGCACCGGCGCCGATCTTCACGTTCTCCCTCACCAGGGCCCCCTGACCGAGGTAGGCGGCTTCACCGACCAGCACGCCGCCGCCGAGCGAGGCCCGCCCGGCGAAGGTGACGCCGTCCTCCACGACGTCGTCGTGCGTGATCAGCACGTGCGGCATGGCCACCACGTGGCCGCCCACCTCCAGCGGCGTCGTGATGACCGCCCCGGCGAGCAGCACCGTCCCGGCTCCGAGCGTCGTGCCCGGCGGCACGGACGCCGCCGGGTGCACGACGGTGGCCCACCGGTCCTCCGGCAGGTCGAGCCGCCGGGCCAGCCGGAGCCGCGACAGGGGCCGGTGCGCGTTGGCCACGCACAGCAGCACCGCCGCGTCGGGGTGGTCGGCCAGCAGCTCCGAGCCGCCGAGCACGGGCAGCCCGTCCAGCTCGGAGCCGTGCCTGACCGGGTCGTCGTCGAGGGCGCCCAGCGGCGTCCACGTGTCCGGCAGGAGCCGGACGGCCGCGAGGACCTCGCGGGCCAGTCCGCCTCCGCCGACCAGGAGCAGGGGACGAGGTGTCACGAGAAGACCACGTCCACCCAGTAGTTGCTGCCGTTGTAGCTCGCCGTCGGGAAGCCCGACCCCGCCTGGAACACGCCGTTGGGCAGGCCCGCGCCGCTCAGCGGCGGGCTGGTGACCGGCGTCGTCTGGAAGTACCCGGCGTCCAGGGCGTAGTGGCCCGTGGTCGTCGTGTACGAGGCGACGTAGGTCGTGCCCGCGGTGATCGACACCGGGCTGCTGAACGTCAGCGTCTGCCAGCCGGTCGCGGACTCGCCGGAGAACGTCCCCGTGGCGAGCCGCTGGCCGTCCGCGGACCACAGCGACCCGGTGTGCGTGCCGGTGTTGCCCGCTCCCTTGTAGAACTTCACGCCGGTGACCTGGCCGTCGGCCGAGGACGTGAACCGGACGCCCAGCTCGTACGCGCCGTCGTCGGCGGCCGAGGTGGTCGTCGGGACCGTCGCCGAGCTGAACAGCGAGCACGGGCACGTCTGCGTGGTCGCCGCGGTGAAGGACCACGTCGTCGCGGCGGGCATCACGTTGCCGTAGGCGTCGGAGATCCGGGCGCTGACCGCGTAGCGCGTGGCGGCGGCCAGCGGGGCCCCCGGCGTCCACGAGACGGTCTTCTGGTCGCCGGACAGCGACAGCGTGCCGGAGATCCGCGCGCCACCGGGGTCGGTGACGGAGAACTGCGCGCTCGCCAGGTCGACCGGCTCGTCGAACGTCACCGTCACCGGGCTGGTCAGCCCGACCTCGGAGGCGCCGTCGAGCGGGGTGCGGCCGTTGACCACCGGCGGGTCGTTGTCGTCGTTGGGCTGGTAGACGACGTCGACCCAGTAGTTGGCGCTGCCGTAGGTCGTCGTCGGGAAGCCGGAGCCCGGCTGGAACACGCCGTTCTGCTCCTGGAGCGCGACCAGCGGCGGGCTGGTGACCGCGCCGGGCGCGAAGTACCCGCTGTTGACCGAGTAGCGGCCCGTGGTCGTCGTGTAGGACGCGGTGTAGGTCGTGCCCGCCGACACCACCACCGGGCTGCCGAACGTCAGCGTCTGCCAGCCGGTCGCGGACTCGCCGGAGAACGTCCCCGTGGCGAGCCGCTGGCCGCTCGCCGACCACAGCGACCCGGTGTGCGTGCCGGTGTTCCCGGCTCCCTTGTAGAACTTCACGCCGGTGATCTTGCCGCTGGCGGTCGGCGTGAACCGGACGCCCAGCTCGTACGCGCCGTCGTCGTCGGCCGACGGGGTCGTCGGGACCGTCGCCGAGCTGAACAGCGAGCACGGGCACGTGACCGCGCCGCTCGTGGTGAACGACCAGGTGCTCGCGGACGTCATCGGGTTGCCGTTGACGTCGGCGACCAGGACGCTGGCGGTGTACCGGGTTCCCGGCACCAGCTTGCCCGAGGGCACCCACGTCACGGTCTTCTGGTCGGCCGACAGCGACACCGTGCCGGTCAGCTTCGCGCCCCTGGGGTCGCTCAGGGAGATCTGCGCGGAGGCGGGGTCGACGGCCTCGCCGAACGTCGCCGTCAGCGACGTCGTCTGCGGGACGTTCGTCGCGTCGACCGCGGGCGTGCGGCCGGTCAGCTCGGGCGGCGTGGTGTCGCCGTTCAGGCCGTTGCGGTAGATCACGTCGACCCAGTAGTTGCTGCCGTTGTAGCTCGCGTTCGGGAACCCGCCGCCGCTGCCGTAGCGGTAGACGCCGTTGCCGCCGTCCACACCGGTCGCGAGGGCGTGCAGCGAGGCGTGGTCCGCGCTCTGGCCGTTGAAGTACCCGCCGCTGACGGAGTACCGGCCGTTGGGCGCGTAGTAGGACACCACGTAGGTCGTGTTCGGGTTGACGACGACCGGGTTGGCGAACACCAGCTTCTGCCAGCCGGACGCCGACTCCGCGGTGAACGTGCCCGTGGCGAGGAGCAGGCCGGTGGACGACCAGAGCGACCCGGTGTGCGTGCCGGTGTTGCCCTCGCCCTTGTAGAAGCGGACGCCGAGCACCTCGCCCTTGCCGTCGAACCTCACCTTGGTGCCCACCTCGACGGCGGACGGGTCGCCCGCGTCCTCGGCCGCCGGTCGGGCGAAGTCGTCCCACACCGTGCACGGGCAGGTCGCGGGTCGCGGCGAGCCGGTGGTGAAGGACCACGTGGCGGGCTGGGGCAGCGTGTTGCCCGCGGCGTCGGCCACCTGGAGCGTCGCCGTGTAGGCGGTCGCCGCGACGAGCGGCTGGCTCGGCGTGAACGACGCCGTGCGGCCGTCGGGGGACACGGCGGACGAGCCGGTCACCGCACCGGACGGACCGGTGAGGGTGTACTGCACCGACGCGGGCGCGACGGCCTCGTCGAAGGTCGCCGAGACGGTGGGCGTCAGCGCGACGCTGCCCGCCCCGCTGCCGGGCGACGTGCCGGTCCTCACCGGGGCGCGCAGGTCGGGGCCGGGGTCCGGTGCCCAGACGACGTCGACCCAGTAGTTGGTGTCGCCGAAGGTCTGCGTCGGGAAGCCCGCGCCGAACTTGAACACGCTGTTCGGCCCGTCGACGCCGCTCTCCAGACCGGTCAACGGCTCCAGGTACGCCTTCTTGCGGAAGAAGTACTCCTCGTCGTAGGCGAAGTGCCCGGTCGGCGTGAAGTAGGAGGCGATGTAGGTCGTGTTCGCCGCCACCGCGACCGGCGACGGGAAGCTCAGGGTCTGCCAGCCGCCCGCCGACTCGTTGGTGAAGGTGCCGGTGGCGAGCAGCGTGCCGTCCGTGCCCCACAGCGAGCCGGTGTGCGTGCCGGTGTTGCCCGCGCCCTTGTAGAACTTGACGCCGCGGACGTAACCCGCCGTGTTGCTGCGGAACTTGACGCCCAGCTCCAGCTGCGAGCTGTCGTCGGCCGAGGTGTTCGTCGGCACGTCCTGGCTGCTGAAGATGCCGCACGGGCACGTCCGCGCGGACACGCCGGGCGAGGCCGAGACCGGGGCGGAGAGGTTCGCCGAGTCGTCGACGGCGCGGACCCGCAGCGCGGCGGCCCCGGCGGCGGGCGGCGTGTAGGTGTAGCTCCAGGTGGTGCTGCCCGCCTCCCAGACCGCGGGGTGCCAGCGGGTGCCGCCGTCGGTCGAGACCTCGACGCCGCCGACCCGGCCCGCCGCGTCGACGACGGTGCCGGAGAACGTGTACGGGAGGCCGACGGTGGACCCGGCGGGCAGGTTCGTGACCGTGACCGCGGGGGGCGCGGTGTCGGTGCTGGCGGTCGAGGCGACCAGACCGGGCTGGAGCGTGGCGGCCGTGACGCCCATGTCGGCGAGGAAGTTGACCGTCGCCTGCTTGATCCGGACGTCCGAGGTCGGGGTGTTGGTCAGGAACGCGTGCTCGTCGTCGACGCCCCAGGCCCACTGGACCGTGCCCGCGCCGAACACCAGGGCACCGCTGGCGTGCTTGTAGTAGGTGATCGCGTGCGTCTTGGTCGCGGAGCCGTAGACGTCACCGTGGTTCTTCAGCGCGTAGTAGCCGTCCAGCTCCACCGTCGTGCGGGAGAGCTGCGCCACGCCGGGGGGCTGGAACCCGTTGTCCTCCACGGTGTTCCACTCGTAGCCCAGGGTGCCCGGCTGGAAGGTGTAGGTCTGCCCGGCGGGCAGGTTCGCCAGCGGGGTGTTGCGCCACAGCCGCATCTTGCCGTACGCCGCGGGCACCTGGAGGGAGTCGTCCCTCCTGCCGTTGACGGTGAAGATGTTGCCCAGCAAGGCGTTCTCCGGGCGACCGCCGTCCTGCGGTGGGCTGAAGCGGGGGTCGCGCCAGGTGCCGGTCCAGTCGGCGAGCTGGTCGTTCTGGGTCCCCTTGGTCTCCTTGAAGCAGGCGATCGTCCGCCAGTCGGTCTGGCTGGTGTCGATGCTCTTCTCCCAGCGGGTCTTCCAGAAGATCTCGTTGCCCGTCAGGAACGCCATGTGCACACCGGCGTCGCGGGCCGCCTCGACGTTGGCGCGCTGCTCGTTGGACCAGTACTCGTCGTGGCCGACCGCCATGAACACCCGGTGGTTCTTGATGAGGTGGCCGCGGCGGGCGGAGTCGACGTCGGTGGTGTAGCTCATGTCGTACCCGTTGGCCTCCATGAAGCGCAGCATCGGGTACTCGGCGTTGAAGATGAAGTTCTCGTCGCCGTCGCCGCCGGTGTAGGGGCGGTTGTAGCTGACCTTGTAGGACGAGCCGCCCTGGCCGGGGCCGTCGCCGAAGTAGAGGCTGTTGCCGCCGTAGCGGTTGTAGGCGACCCACGTGGCGTCGGAGGTCTGGAAGAGCACCTTGGAGTGGCTCGTGTCGTCCCGGACGACGAACACGATCTCGTTCTCCGCGCCGGTGTCGTTGCGGTGGGTGCGCGCGTAGTAGATGCCGGACACCGCGTTGGACGGCACGGTCCAGCTCACCGAGTTGGACCAGTTGCCGCAGTCGATCAGCGCCGTCGGCCCGTCCCTGAGGCAGGGCGGCTGGTTCTGCGCGGTGTTGCGGGTGACCGTCCCCATGATCCGCGCGCCGACGCCGCCGTACCAGCCGAGCCGGTAGATGTCGATCTTGTACGACGACGCGCTCGTCAGCATCTTGAAGTCCACCACCCCGCCGGGGGTGGTGCTGATGTCCGTGGTGAAGCCCAGGATCGAGTCGTCGCGGTAGGGCGCCTGCCAGTCCGGCGTCCCCGCCTGCGTGTTCTCGCACGCGATCTTGTTGACCACCGGGGCGTCGCACGGCGCCGCGCTCGCCTCCGGCGCGTTGAAGACCCCCAGCACCACCATGCAGGACGCGAGCACGGCCGTCACGAGGAGCATCCGCACGACACGCGAGTGCTGGGCCACCATGAGGTTCACCTCTCGAACGAGAAACACGTTGGGTAGTCGCGTCCACACTGGACCGGACAGGTGATCGCCACTACTCCGAACGTCGAACGGGGGGAGACTGTCGTTACACCCCATGGCGAACCGTTATCCGTGAACCGCTTCGCGGCCGCGGTCAGCCACGGCGGGTGACGAGGGCACCCGCGAGCGTGGAGGACAGCGCCTCCACGACGGCCTCCTGCTCCACGCCGGTCATGTCGTGGAACAGCGGCAGCACAAGGGTCCTGGCCGTGAAGGCCTCGGTCACGGGCAGCTCCGCGGCCGGGTGGTCCCGGTACGCGGGCTCCAGGTGCGAGGCCATGATCCCCCGCCGCGCCGACACCCCGCGCGCGGCGAGTTCGGTCAGCACCTCGTTGCGGGACAGGGGAAGCTCGTCCGGCAGCCAGACCCAGAACGACTGGTAGTTCGTGGTTCCCCACTCCGGGTCGCGCACCACCCGCAGCCCCGGCACGTCGGCCAGCATCGCGTGGTAGCGCGCCGCCAGCTCGCGGCGGCGCTCGACGATGGCGTCCAGCCTGGACAGCTGCACGATGCCGACGGCGGCCTGGATGTCGGTCATCCGGTAGTTGAACGCGGTTTCGAGGTACTCCTCGACGATCGCTCCCCCACCGCTGTGCCGATCGGCGGCGCTGACGCTCATCCCGTGCTCGCGCAACCGGCGCGCCCGCGCCGACCACTCCGGGTCGTCGGTCGTGAGCATCCCGCCCTCGCCGGTGGTGATCAGCTTGCGCGGGTGGAACGACCACGCGGCCATCAGCGCGCCGGTCCCGACGGGAGCGCCCCGGTAGGTGGAGCCCGCGGCGCACGCCGCGTCCTCGACCACCGGGATGCCGAGCGGACCGCAGAGCGCGCGCAGCGCCTCGACGTCCGCGGGCACACCGGCCTGGTGCACCACCAGCACCGCGCGGGTGCGGTCGGTGATGACCGGCTGGACGGTCTCGGCCGTCAGGTTGCCGGTCGTCGCGTCCACGTCGGCGAAGACCGGTGTGGCCCCGCAGTAGCGGACCGCGTTGGCGGTGGCGATGAACGACAGCGACGGCACGACCACCTCGTCGCCGGGACCGATGTCGAGCAGGTGCACCGCGAGGTGCAGCGCGGTCGTGCACGACGACGCGGCCACCCCGTGCCGGGCTCCGACGCGGGCGCTGAAGGCCTCCTCGAAGCTCGCGACCCTCGGTCCCTGCGCGACCCAGCCGGACCGGACCGCCTCCGCGGCGGCCAGCGCCTCCTCCTCGCCGAGGAGGGGCCTCATCACCGGGATCATCGGCCGGTCTCCGCGCGCCACCACGACACCAGCTCGCGCAGGCCGTCGTCCATGCTGATCTCCGGCTTCCAGCCGAGGTCCCGCGCCGCGGCGGAGATGTCCGCCAGGCGCCGGGTCACGCCGTTCACCTTGCGCTCCGGCCCGTGCTCCAGCGGGAGGTCGGAGTCCATCGCGCGCAGCAGCGCCCGCGCGAGGTCCGCGAGGCTGGTCTCCTGCGAGCTGGCGATGTTGTAGACGGTGTCGGTGACGTTCGCCCGCGCCGCCAGGACGTTCGCGCGGGCGATGTCGTGCACGTGCACGAAGTCCATCGTCTGCGCGCCGTCGCCGAAGATCAGCGGGGACTCGCCGTCGGAGATGCGCTCCATCCACCGGATGAGCACCTCGGTGTAGAGGCCGTGCGCGTCCATCCGCGGCCCGTACACGTTGAAGTAGCGCAGCGCCACGTAGTCCAGGCCGTTCATGGCGTGGAAGCTGCGCAGCATCCCCTCGTTGAACGCCTTGGCGGCGCCGTAGAAGGTGTCGTTGTTGTACGGGTGGTGCCGCTCGGTGGTCGGGAACGTCTCGGCCAGGCCGTAGACGGACGCCGACGAGGAGGCGACCACCTTCTTGACGCCCGCGGCCGCGGCGGCCTCCAGGACCGTGAAGGTGCCGTCCACCAAGCACTCCAGCGCGAGCCGGGGCTCCTCGGCGCACTGGGTGATGCGGATCGCGGCGAGGTGGAAGACGAGGTCGATCCCCTCGGACAGCTCGCGGACCAGCGCGCGGTCGTTGATGTCGCCCTCGACGACCGTCACCCGGTCGTCCGCCGCGGCGACGGCGTCGGCGAGGTTCTCCCTGCGGCCGCGCACGAAGTTGTCCAGCACGACGACCTCGGACACCCCCGCGGCGACCAGCTGGTCGACCACGGAGGACCCGATGGTCCCCGCTCCGCCGGTGACCAGCGCCCGCTGACCGGAAATGGGCTGGGTCATGAAGTCGTGCCTCCACTGGTGGTCGGTGCGTCGACCTGCTGGACGGGGACGAAGGACCCGCCGTTCGCCAGGCTCTCCGACGCTGCTTCGAGGATCGCGAGCACGCGCAGTCCAGCGCGGCCGTCGGTCAGCGGCGGGCGGCCCTCGGCGATCGAGGCCGCGAACTCCGCCATCACCCCGCGCAGGGCCTCGCGCTCGGGCAGCGCGGGCGCGACCATGTCGCCGGAGCGGTAGGAAATGATCTTGTGCTCGCGCTCGCGGTCGACGCCCCTGTCGTAGACGGACAGGCGCTGCGTCGGGTTGAGGTCGTCCCACACCACCGTGCGGTTGGACCCGCCGATCACCATCGTGCGGATCTTGGTGGGGGACAGCCAGTTCACGTGCACGTGGCTGATGGAACCGTTGGACAGCCTCATGGTCAGGTGGGCGACGCACGCGTGGCCCGCGCCGATCGGGTCCGAGCCGTGCGCGGACACCTCGACCGGGCGGACGTCGTCGGGGAGGATCGCCTCGAAGATCGACAGGTCGTGCGGCGCGAGGTCCCACAGGACGTCGACGTCCGGCTGCACCAGACCCAGGTTGATCCGCACCGAGTCGATGTACTGGATCTCGCCCAGCTCGCCGCCGCGCACGAGCTCGCGCAGGTGGCTCACGGCCGGGGTGTAGCAGAAGGTGTGGTCGAGCATCAGGGTCAGGCCGCGGCTCTCCGCGGCCTCGACCAGCTTGCGGCCGTCGGAGAAGTTCGCCGCGAGCGGCTTCTCCACCAGCACGTGCTTGCCCGCCTCCAGCGCGGCCATCGCGACCTGCAGGTGGGTGGCGGCCGGGGTCGCGATGGCGACGGCGTGGACGTCGGGGTCCGCCAGCACGTCGTCGAGCGAGCCGGACACGGCGACCGTCGAGTACTGGCCGAGCACGCGGCGGGCGCGCTCCACGTCGAGGTCGCACAGGTAGCGCAGGTCCAGTCCGGGGGTCGCCTGGGCGTTGCGCACCAGGTTCGGGCCCCAATAACCCGCGCCGATCACGGCGATGCCGATCGGCGTCACGTCTTCCCTTTCCATCAGTAAGCTCCCTGGCCGCCGAAGACGGCGCGGAAGGTCTTCCACAAGATGAGAGCGTCGAGGGCGAGCGACCAGTCCTCGACGTAGCGCAGGTCGAGTCGCACGGACTCCTCCCACGAGAGGTCGCTCCGGCCGCTGACCTGCCACAGCCCGGTGAGCCCCGGCTTCACCAGCAGGCGCCTGCGCACCTCGGGCGCGTACTTGGCGCTCTCCTCGGGCAGCGGCGGCCGGGGGCCGACCAGCGACATGGTCCCGGTGAGCACGTTGAGCAGCTGGGGCAGCTCGTCGACCGAGTAGCGGCGCAGCAGCCTGCCGACCCTGGTCACGCGGGGGTCCTTGCGCATCTTGAACAGCACGCCCGAGCCCTCGTTGACGGCCGCCAGCTTGGTGCGCAGCGCGTCGGCGTTCGTGACCATGGTGCGGAACTTGATGATCGTGAACTCCGCGCCGTCCTTGCCGACGCGGCGCTGCCGGTAGAACACCGGGCCCCGGCTGTCGATCATGACGGCGGCGGACACGACCAGGAGCAGGGGGGCGAGCGCGAGCACGAGGACGAGGGCGCCGACGCGGTCGACGCAGCCCTTGACGACCCGGCGGAAGCCGGTGAACGAGGGCTCGCTGACCCGCAGCAGCGGCATGCCGAGCACGCCGGTCACGTGCAGGCGCGGTCCGGCGAAGTCCATGAGGGCGGGGGCGACGACCATCTCGGTGCCGGTGCCCTCCAGGTCCCACGCGAGCTGCTGGAGCCTGCGGGGCGTCCAGTAGGCGTCCGGGGTCACGGCGACGATGCGGTAGCCGCCGCGGCGGACCTGCTCGGCGAGGTCGCGGAAGCGGCCGACGACCGGCACGCCCTCCATGTCGATGCCGAGCGCGGCCCGGCCGTCCAGGGTGCAGATGGCGTCGACGCGCCAGCCGAGGTGGGGGGCCTTGCGGGTGCGGGTGATGAGGTCCCCGACCGTGGCCACGTTCCCCGCGGCGAGCACCGGCAGCAGGCAGCGTCCTTCGGAGCGCGCGCGGTGCAGAGGCCTGCGGAGCAGGTAGCGGAGGGGGAAGACGACGAGGGCGATGGCAGGTCCGACCACGAACACCCAGAGGCGGGCGCCGGGGATGTCCACCGCGAGGGCACCGAAGCCGAGCACGACGACCGACGCGAACAGGCCCTTCCCGAGGCGGCGGAACTCCTCCGCGCCCTGGCCGAGCACGTTCGGGCTCCACACGCGGCTCAGGTACAGCGAGCCGAGCACGGCGGCGACCGTCAGCAGTTCGAGCGTGACGATCGACATCGGCACGAACGCGCTGTGCCTGGACGCCATCAGACCGCCGAAGGACACGATGACCAGCACCGTGGCCAGGACGTCACCGAGGATGACACCCCCGCGGTACCGCGACTCCCACGCGGCCACCGGCGGGTGCGTCTGCCTCGACGACTCCATGCTGGTAGGAGTGATCCCCACGACGGGTCTCCGTCGTGTGGGCTGGACCTGCTCGCTCATCGTGGTTCTCCCCCGGTTCAGCCGGTTCGGACGTGCACGTTCGCAGGGCATCCCCGAGGACCCGCGTGGTACGGCAATTGGTTGACCGACACTTCGCACATCGCCAGGGCACCTTTTCCCTTGATGAACCGGCGCTTGCAAACCATCATTCGCTCGGCCGCCCGTGGGCGTTACACACGGAGATAGTCGAGAGGAAGAAATGTTGCGAAGTGACTCGGCCGGTCCGCCGAGTGACGACGGGTGACGATCCATTACCAGGTGAACGCACGTTAGACCAAACTGACGCCGAGTCCTAGTCCCAGTCTCTGAAATGTGACCGAACGAGCCGGGTCGCACGACATATCGTTCACCGCCGACAACCCGTTACACCCACTGTGAGTAGAGTTCACCCGGCCGGCCCACCGCATCGGACAATGGGCCGAAAGGCCCTTGT
Source organism: Umezawaea sp. (assembly GCF_057122925.1). Classification (NCBI taxonomy): domain Bacteria; kingdom Bacillati; phylum Actinomycetota; class Actinomycetes; order Pseudonocardiales; family Pseudonocardiaceae; genus Umezawaea; species Umezawaea sp. Next base: position 27,270 of record NZ_DBNGPQ010000071.1, read on the forward strand.
CCAATCAGGACACCTCCGCCGCGTGGTCACCCATTCACGCAGCGGAGGCAGCTATTCAGACCAGTCGCCCATAGCGTTCTCGTAACCGTCGAAGAAACGCCACCGCCCGGTTGGCGCAACGCGCGGTACGCGGACGATCACGGGTTTGTCGGCAGATGTGGCGTACGTCATCCCTCAGACTCGTGAATCCGCGTCCTCCGCACGGGCGGTGTTTCGCGGCGGCGTTGAGACGGATGGCGCCTTGCGCGACGGGGGCGGGATAGGGGGCGGACTCCAGCGGGAGATGTATTGGTCTCGGGCCTTTTTCCGGGGTGCCGCTCGTCGGTGGACGGCATTGGTACCTCCGGACGACAGGACGGCACCGGGGGCGCGCGGACGAGTGGCGGTCGGATTCATCGTCCGATCCGAGCCACGGGGTGGTCCCGTTGGCGGCCCTCGACGTGAGTACCACTCGATGTCGGGATGGGAATGTCGATCACGAACGTCGAGCCCGGCCGAACGGGAGTGGTCCAGCCCGCGCGCCGATCGTCGGTCCGGGGTTCGACGGCGTCGCGAAGAACGGGAACGCTCCCCTGAGGGCGGCGGGCACGCCGAGCAGCCCGGTCCGCCGGGGCGGTGCGGGCCGTGTCCGTCGGATCGCGAGCGGGCCGGTGCCTACCCGGCCGCGTGCAGACGGGCGCGTTCGTCGCCCACCGCGACCACGTCGCCGTCGTGCAGCTGGGCCCCCCGACGGGTTTCCAGGCGGCCGTTGACCATGACCTCGTCGGCGTCGATGAGCTCCTTGGCGTGCGAGCCGTCCTCCGCCAGGCCCGCGAGCTTGAGGAACTGGCCCAGCCTGATCATGTCGTCGGCGATCTGCACGTCTCGGATGGGCGGCTTGGTCATCCGCACATGGTACGACTTGGTCATGAACAAGTGGGTGTCCGTGGTGGTCGGCGTGGTGCTCGTCCTGCTGGGCTCCGTGTGGACCCTCCAGGGGTTGAACGTGATCAAGGGCAGCTTCATGACGGGCCAGCAGCTGTGGACCGCGATCGGACTCCTGTCCGTCATCGCGGGGCTCACGCTGGCGGTGGGCGGGCTGCGGAAGAAGCCTTCCAGGTAACCAGGAAAACACCAGGTCGAAACCTGTTCGCAACGAGCGGTCCCCGCCTGCGTCTACCGTTGTGCGACGGACGGTTCACGCTGGGTGGCAACGTGGTGGTCATGGGTGACGGCGCGGAGTTAGGCGCGTCCGGTGGGCGTGGGCGCCGCCGGACGTCGCGCGGTGCGGTGGGACGGACCGGGGCCCGGTTCGGGTCGCCGTCGCTGCGGCGCGAACTGGAGGAGGACGCGCCGGTCGAGCACGTCCCGGAGCACCTGGAGCCCCCGAAGCCGCGCCGGGCCCGGCGGTCGCTGAGGGGCGAGGTCGGGCAGACCGGGGCCCGGTTCGGGTCAGCGTCCGTGCGACGGGCGCTGGCGGAGGAGGCGGAGCCCGAGACCGTCGAGGTGACGGCGCCGATGCCCGCGCCGGTCGCCTGCGCGGAGCCGATCCCGGAGGAGCCCGATCCGGACGGGTTCTCCTACGAGGAGAACGGCAAGTCCCTCGTGCGGCCGTACGCGTGGACCGGCGGGCGCACGACGGCGACCGTGGACCTGCGGCTGGAGACGCTGATCTCGGTCGACGGGACCGGTGGGGCCGCGGTCCCGTCGTCCACGACTCCCGAGCAGCGGGCGATCGTGGAGATGTGCGCGCGGCCCCGCTCGGTCGCCGAGGTGTCGGCCGTCCTGGCCATCCCCCTGGGCGTGGCGCGGGTGCTGCTGAGCGACCTGGTCGAGATGGGCGTCGTGTCGGTGCACGAGACGAACGGCGGTTCGGTCGGCGGCCATGCCGACCTGGCGCTGCTGGAACGGGTTCTGAGCGGTCTCCGCCGTCTGTGAGGCCTATGATCTACCTCCGGACGAGGTAATGCCCAGCTACCGGCGGTGATCATCGTGAGCGACGGCGCCCGCTGGAGCGCGGGGGCGGTGGCGCGCACGCTCGGCATCTCGCCCACGACGCTGAGGACCTGGGACCGGCGCTACGGGCTCGGCCCGCGCACCCGCGAAGAGGGCAAGCACCGCCGGTACGACGACGTCGACGTGGCCACGCTGCGGCGGATGCTGGAGCTGACCGGCCAGGGCGTCTCGCCCGCCGCGGCGGCGACCATGGCGCGCGGCGGAGCGGGCCCCGTCCCGGACGTCCACGACTTCATCCGCGCCGCGACGCAGCTCGACGCGCCGAGGCTGGGCAGGCTCGCGACCGAGCTGATCGGCGCGCTGGGCGTCGTCGACGCCTGGGAGTCCGTGCTGACCCCGTTCCTCGTGGAACTCGGCGAGCGCGCCGTGGAGGAGAGCGGTGGCGTCGGGGTCGAGCACGTCGCCAGCAACGCGCTCCTCACGGTGCTGCGCCGGGTCGGCGATCCCCTCGAAGGCGGCAGGCTGCCCGCGCTGATGGCCGCCGCGCCCGACGAGCAGCACACGCTGCCGCTGGAGGCGCTCGGCGCAGCGCTGGCCGAACGCGGGTGCGCGTCGCGCAACCTCGGGGCCCGCGTCCCGGCGGGCGCGCTGCTGGCGGCGCTCGACGTGCTCGCCCCGCGGTGCGTGGTGCTGTGGGCGCACGACACCGCCCGCGCCCGCCTCGTCCCGCTGGCGAAGGTGGCCGCCACCAGGACGATCCTGCTGCTGGGCGGCCCCGGCTGGGACCGGGTCGCGCTGCCCGCGGGCGTGCACCGCGTCCACACCCTCCACGGTTGCGTCGACGAAGTCCTCACCCATTCCGGTCGCTCAAGTTGAAACGATTTTGAATCGAATTTATGGTGGTGACCACCGGCCGAACGAGGATGTGGTCACATGCCAGAGTTGTCCCGGCTGCCCACGCCGGTCACCGAGTCCTGGGACTGGCAGCTGCGTGGCCTCTGCCGCGGGGTCGACAGCTCGTTGTTCTTCCACACGCCGAACGAGCGGGGCACCGCCCGCGAACGCCGCGAGTCCAGGGCCAAGGAGATCTGCGACCGCTGCCCGGTGCGGCGCGAGTGCCGCGAGCACGCGCTCACGGTGGAGGAGACCTACGGCGTGTGGGGAGGCCTCGGGGAGAGCGAACTGCGCAGGCTCATCTCGCTGAGCCACAGGCGCGCGTGACCGGGGGCCGGGAGCGGAACCACGGGCGCGCGTGACCGGGAGCGGAACCACGGGCGCGCGTGACCGGGGGCCGGGGAGCGGCGGGCCGGAGGTGCGGCCACCCCTACCGGTCGAGCGCCGCGCGCAGTTCCGCGAACGCGTCCCCGAGCGCGGGGAGCTGGTAGTGCGCGTTGAGCCCGCTCGGGTTCGGCAGGACCCACAGGCGGCTGTCGGCGATCAGCTCGTCCTGCGGGCCGATCGCGGCCTTCTTCCGACCGAAGGCCGTGCGGTACGCGGTGACGCCGACGACCGCGATCATCGTGGGCCGGTACCGCTCGGCGACGGCGGTGAGCCGCTTCGCGCCCGCGCGCAGTTCCGCGTCGGTCAGCTCGTCCGCGCGGGCCGTGGCGCGCGGCACCAGGTTCGTGATGCCGAGGCCGTGCGCGGGCAACTGGTCCTGGTCGGCGGGCGAGAGCAGCGTGGGCGTGAAGCCGCCCAGGTGCAGCGCGGGCCAGAAGCGGTTGCCGGGCCTGCCGAAGTGGTGGCCGGTGGCCGCGGAGTAGAGGCCTGGGTTGATGCCGCAGAACACGACGTCCAGACCGGGGGCGAGCACGTCCGGGAGCAGCTTGTCCCGCGCGGCGGCCAAGTCGTGGCGCATGGGTCCATCATCCACCACCCCTAGTCGGCCGTGGACGATCAGGGGTTGTCGGGACCGCCGGGCCGCGCCAGCCTGGTTGCGACGCCGACCGAGGAGTGTTCGACATGAGCTGGTTCCCCCGAGTGCTCGGGGCGGCGACGGCCGCCTACAGCGCGGCCGTCATCGCCAGGCCCGAGGTGCTGACGACGCCGACGGGGCTCGGCGACACGCCCGCCACCCACGCGTTGACCGCCGCCGTCGGCGCGCGCGACCTCGTGTCCGGGCTGGCCGTGGCGCTGGCGCCCGCGGGGGCACCGCTCCGGCTCGCGCTGCTGGCCCGTGTCGCGATGGACGTCGGCGACGCCGTGCTCGCCCTGTCCGCGCCGGACAGGGCGACCCGCAACAAGGTCGTCGCGGTCGCACTCGGCTGGGCCGCGGTCAACGCGCTTGCCCTGCTCGCCACCCGCGAGAAGCCCTCGGACGAGGCCCACTGGGAGTGGAACCCCCGGTGGTCGGACCCGAGCTACTGGGCCGACCCGGCGAGCTGGGAGCGCGAGCGCGGCGACCAGGCCGTGTAGCCCGCGCGCTCGGCGTCCTCGACGGAGCGGAACCGCACGTCGCCCTTCATCCGCCGGTAGTACGGCGAGGTCTCGGTGTGGAAGATCCCGGACTTCGAGTTGCCCTTCACCGGGAGGTCCACTTCGGACTCCTCGCGGTCCACTTCGGACCCAAGTGCCTCATCCCTCGGCTCGGGCACCACGACGACCGACCGGGCGGGCAGGGCCACGACCGGACGCCGGGTGGCGTCCAGGTCCGCGCGCAGCTTGCGGGTGACGGCGCGCATGGGCAGCCAGGTCAGCAGCGACCCGACGAGGAACGCTCCCGCGCACAGCACGAACACCTGCGTGAACAACCAGAGCACAGCGAACTCCTAGCGAACGGTGATGTCTACCTGACGGGTGGTGTCGGTGAGTTCGGGCGCGGTGTCGATGCTGACGGCCATCTCCACCAGGGCGGGCGAGACACCCTGGCCCAGCACCACGTCGCGGACCATGCGCGCCCGCGTCTCGGCGAGCGCGCGGGCGTCCGGCACCTCCGCGGAGGCGTGGCCGCGCACCGTCACCGTCGCGCGCGGCGCGACCAGCAGCATCCGCGCCACGCGCTCGATCAGCACGGGGCCGTGCCCCTGCCAGTCGGTCGACCCCGGCTGGAACCGGACGCCGCCGTTGCCGCCGACGAGCCTGCCGATGGAGTCGTTCAGCGCGGCCAGGTCGAGTTCGCGGTCGTGGTTCGACGACCCCACCGCGATCGCCTGCTCCACGCGCAACTCCCCCGCGGACGCCGCGAGCAGCCGCTGGAACGCCGTGGCCCTCTCCTGGTCCACGACGGTGGCGCGGGCGGTCAGCCCCCCGCCGCGCACGACGCCGCTGAAGTCGTGCACGCCGTTGTCCACCACCACCGCGACGATCGACGCGGCCTGCTCCGCCGAGACCGGCAGCCTCGTCCCGGCCCTGGGCGACATCACGTCGGTGATCCGGTAGCCGTTCGCGCGGGCGGTCACGGCGTCCACCAGCGCCCGCCGCTCGTCGGCGTCGGAGGTCGTGCCCGCGAGCACGACCTCGTCGGCGCGCACGAAGACCGAGAAGTCGCCCGGTTCGGCGTCCTGGAGGGTCACCGCCGTCACGCCGGGGACGGCGGCCACCAGGTTCTGGACCCTGGCCGCGTCGCGGGGGACGACACCGGTGACGGTGACGCCCAGCCCGTCGACCGAGACGTCGTTGCCCGGATGGCCCGACTCGTCGATGGCGTGGGTGACCCGGTCGGCCAGGTCGCGTTCGATGCGGTCGCCCTGGATCGCCACGCCGGTCGCCGCCAGCAGGGCGGGCACGAGCACGGCGCCGAACAGCCAGAACCGGTGTGGTCGGGGTTTCAACACCGGGCGTTAGTACCCGATGGCGGTGTCCGATTGCGAACCGCGAGTGGCGAAAACGCAGGACGTGGCTGGGAATTCACTCGTCAAGGTGACAGGAATCAGCCATGTTGATGATCAACATCGGGTGGCGGGACCAGCGGCGCTGTGCGCGCCACCCGTGCGTGGCCGTCCGCCCTACCCGGTTCCCGACCTGGCTCGCAGGTGCGCCCGTTCACCCTGCCTGCCGAAGAGGCTGAGGACCTCGACCGGAGTGGCGTCCGCGCTGCCGAACCAGTGCGGCACGCGGGTGTCGAACTCCGCGGCCTCGCCGGGGGTCAGGACGAGGTCCTGGTCGCCGAGGACCAGCCGCAGCCGCCCGCTGAGGACGTAGATCCACTCGTAGCCCTCGTGGGTCTTCTGCTCCGGCACCGCCGAGCCGTGCGACGGGATGAGCAGCTTGTAGGCCTGCACGCCGCCCGCGCGGCGGGTCAGCGGGACCATGGTCATGCGACCGCGCGTGACCGGGCGCAGGTGGATCCTCGGGTCGCCCGTGGGCGGGGCGCCCACCAGCTCGTCCATCTGGACCCCGTGGGCCTTCGCCAGCGGCAGCAGGAGTTCCAGGGTCGGGCGGCGCTGCCCCGACTCCAGGCGGGACAGGGTGGACACGGAGATGCCCGTCGTCGCGGAGAGGTCGGTCAGGGTCGTCCCCCGCCGCTTGCGCAGGGCCCGCAGCCGGGGACCGACCGCGCTCAGCACCGAGTTCAGTTCGTCGTCCACCCCGTCGAGCTTGCCACAACGGCAAGTTTCTTTGCGACACCTCCGGGTGCCGGGCGACAGTGGGACCATGAGCGAGAACGTGGTGGACGTGGTGGTGGTCGGTGGTGGCGCGGCGGGTCTGAGCGCCGCCGTCGTGTTGGGGCGCGCGCGGCGCGAGGTGGTCGTCGTGGACTCGGGGTCACCGCGCAACGCGCCCGCCGCGGGCGTGCACGGGTTCCTCACGCGCGACGGGATCAGTCCCGGTGAGCTGGTGGCGATCGGACGGGCCGAGGCGGAGCGGTACGGCGCGCGGGTCGTGGACGGCGTCGTGGCGGACGTGGCGAACGACGGCGGCGGGTTCGTCGTCGCGCTGGAGGACGGTGCGACCGTGCGGTCGCGGCGGCTGATCGTCGCGACCGGCCTGGCGGACGAGCTGCCCGACGTGGCGGGCCTGGCCGGGCGCTGGGGGCGCGACGTGGTCCACTGCCCGTACTGCCACGGCTGGGAGGTGCGGGACCAGGCGATCGGCATCCTCGCGACCGGACCGATGGCGACGCACAGCGCCCTGCTGTTCCGGCAGTTGAGCGACGACGTCGTGCTGTTCCGGCACACCGCGCCCGCCCTGTCCGACGAGCAGGCCGAGCAGATGGCCGCGCGCGGGATCACCGTGGTGGAGGGCGAGGTCGTGGCGGTGGAGGTCGAGGACGACCGCCTCACCGGAGTGCGGCTGGCGTCCGGAGAGGTCGTGGCTCGCCAGGCGGTCGCGGTCACGCCGAAGGTCGGCGCCCGCGCGGACGTCCTGGGAGCGCTGGGGGTGAAGGCGACCGACTGGGAGATGGCCGGGCACGTCCTGGGTGACCACGTCGCCGCGGATCCCAGCGGTGCCACGGAGATCCCCGGCGTGTGGGTGGCGGGCAACGTGACCGACCCCCGCGCCCAGGTGGTCGCCGCCGCGGCGGCGGGCGTGCAGGCCGCGGCGGCCGTCAACGCCGACCTGATCGCCGAGGAGACGGCCACCGCCGTGGCCGCGCTGCGGAAGTCCGCGCGCCGCAACGGGAATCCACCGGCCTGAGTGGACGGACGGGTGGTGGGCGATCAGGTGGGCGGACCGGCGTGATCCGCGACCACGTGCGCGGATGGCGTGGCCGCGGCGAGGTGCGCGGACGACGTGACCGTGATCAGGTGCGCGGATGGCGTGATCGTGACCAGGTGAGCGGATGGCGTGGCCGCGGCGCGCGGATGGCGTGACCGTGATCAGGTGGTGCAGGCCGCCGCCAGTGCGTCGGCGAGGTGACCCGCGGAGGCGGTCAGCCTGCCCGGCAGCCAGGCGAGGAGGATGCGCCGTCGTTCGCTGGGTCCGCCGCGCACGGTGACGGTCCGCACCCCCGGCGGCACGACGGGCAGCAGCGCGGGCGGCACGGTGGTCAGGCCGCAGCCCGCCGCCACCAGGTGCAGCTTGGCCAGCCAGTCGCGGGCGGTGTGCGCGATCTCGGGCCGCTCGTCTAGCCCCGGCCACACGCCCATCAGCCCGTCGTCCCCGGAGTGGCCCGCGATCCAGCGCTGCCCGCGCAGGTCGGCGACGTCCACGGAGTCCTCCGCGGCCAGCGGGTGGGTCGCGGGCACGGCGAGGCACAGGCCGCGCTCGGACAGGGTGCGCAGCTCCAGCGGCGGCGACTCGGTGTCCGGCGCGCGGAACGGCGGCGCGGACGCGATGACGACCAGGTCGAGCGTGCCCGCCCGCAGCGCGCGGACCAGCACGGGAGTGCTGCCCTCCCGGCTGGTCACGGTGATGCCGGGACGCGTGCGGCGCAGCGCGGCCACCGCCTTCGGCACCAGCGCGCCACCCGCGCTGGCGAACCACCCGAGCCGCACGGTGCCCGCGTCCGCGGGCAGGCCCGCGAGTTCCCGGCCCGCCGCGTCGATCTGCTCCAGCACGGCCGCGGCGCGCCGCAGCAGGACGTGCCCGGCCGCGGTCAGCCGGACACCGTCGCGGCGGCGCTCCAGCAGCGGCGCGCCCGCCGCCCGTTCGAGCGTCGCGACCTGGCGGGACACCGCGGACTGCGTGTAGCCGAGCGCGGCGGCGGCCGACGTGAGCGTGCCGCGCTCGGCCACCTCCTGGAACACCCGCAGCGAGACCAGCGAGACGTCGGTGAAGTCCATGACCGTTACGCATACCAGACATGCGGAACTCTCGTTGGACGCATACCCGCGGCGGCTCCTAGCGTGGTTCCCATGAGGATCGCACTGGTCACCGGCGCGAACCAGAACATCGGGTTCGCGCTCGTCGAAGAACTGGCCGCCAGGTGGGAGCGCGCCGACCTCGTCCTGCTCACCGGCCGCGACGCGGGCCGGGTCGCGGACGCCGCGGCGCGGGTGGTCGGGTCGTCGTCGACCCGGAGCCGGGTGGAGGGGCGGGTGCTCGACGTGACCGACGCCGAGGCCGTGGCGAAGCTCGCCGCGGAGTTCACCGACGGCGTCGACGTCGTCCTGTCCAACGCGGTCACCAGGATGACGCCCGAGCGGCAGGCCGAGCAGACCGACGAGTTCATCGACGTGTCCAACGGCGGCACGCACGCCGTGCTGCGCTCCTTCGGCCCGGTGCTGCGGCCCGGTGGGCGGCTGGTCGTCGTGGCCAGTTCGCTCGGCACGCTCGAACACCTGCCCCAGCGGCTGCACCACCTGTTCGACGGGGTCTCCCTGGACGCCGTGGAGGAGGCCGTCGAGTCGTGGCGGGCCGCCGTCCACGACGGCACGGCGGCCGAGGAGGGCTGGCCGGAGTGGGTGAACAAGCCGTCGAAGGTGGCGCAGGTGGCGGCCGTGCGGGCGGTCGCCGCCGAACGCCGCACCGCCGACCTCGCCAACGGCACGCTGCTGGCGGCGGTCTGCCCAGGCCTGGTCGACACCCCCACGTCCCGGCCGTGGTTCGACGACTTCAGCCACGCCCTCACGCCGACGGAGGCGGCCAGGCGCGTGCTCGACTTCGTGCTGGCCACCCCGGTGAACCCCGCCCACCACGGCGAACTGGTCCGCTTCGGCCACGTCCTGCCCTGGCACGGCGCCGCCTCCTGAGCCCGGTGCCGTTCGCTTCACCACCGGTCCGGCGGTGGAACGGACCGGCACGCCGGAGTGGCCCGGACCGTGGGTGTCGCGTGCGACATGGGTGGCGGGTCGAGCGGCGGGCCGCGGATGGCCGGGTTCGACGTGGCGGCCGGACGCGCACGGTCGGGGGCGTGAACACCAGGGGTGCTTCGTGGACGCGGACAACCGCGAGTGCTCGCTGAACGACCCGACCTGCACCCGCCACCTGGGCGGACCGCAGCTCACCACGGCGATCACCGGGCCGCTCCACGACGCGGCTCGGTGAGGTCGGTGAGGTTCTGGTGGGTTGGGTGGTGGTGGGGGAGCCGAGGCTGGTGGGGCGCGCACGGCAGGCAGGACAGAGGGAGCGGGCGGGCCGGGCCGGGTGAGCAGAGCGCGGACTGGGCGGGCAAGGGGCTGGGCGGGGCGGCAAAGGGCTGGGCGGGGCGGGGCGGCAAAGGGCTGGGCGGGGCTGGCGAACCGAGCAGAGTCAGGTGGGCGAGCCCAGCGGGCCGAACAGGATTGCCGGGCAGGGCGGTGTCGGGTTGCGGCGGGTGCGGGCTCCGGAGCGATGGCCCACGGGTGGTGGGCGGTGCTGGTTCGGGTGGGGCGGAGGTTGTGCCGAGTCGTGCCGGGGATGTCTGGTTGCAGCGGGCCGGTGGTGTTGGGCGGGTGGTGTTGGGCGGGTGGCCGATCGAGATCGGTGGTTGGGATTGCGCGGCACCACCCGGTCCGCTGAGGGCTGGCTGGTCGGAGCCGGCCGCCAGCCCCCCACTACGGGTGGCCTGGGCCCACCGTTGTGCCTGCCACCGCGGAGCAGGCCCCCACTGCGGGTGGCCAGGGCGCACCGTTGTGCCCGCCACTGCCAGCCCTCACTACGGGTGGCCAGGGCCCACCGTTGTGCACGCCACCGCGGAGCGGGCGCAGCGTGACGTGAGGTGGTGCGCGGCTACCAGGGCGGCACTGGTGGCCGCCAGTGCCGCCGAGCGCGGTGCCGCGGTGCGTCGTCGCCGTGGTTGGGGTGTGAGCGGTGGGATGCGGCCCGTGGTCGGGGTGTGAACGGTGGGATGCGGCCCGTGGTCGGGGTTATTGGATTTGGAGTGGGGTGCCGTTGGCGGTGAGGCGCCAGTTGGTGGCGGCGAAGGTCGTCGGGTCGATCTCGCCTGTCTGCCTCACCCAGTCGATCATGAGTTGGCGGATCTCCTGCTGCTGGTTGAGCAGGACGGGTGCGGTGGAGATGTGCGGGAAGCCGCCGCCGCCCGACTGGCGGTAGTTGTTGACCGCCACGGCGAACTCCTGGGTCGGGGTGACGGGGGTTCCGGCGTAGGACAGGCCCGTGATGCGGGTGCCCACCGGCTGGGCGATGTCGATGTCGTAGGTGAGCGGGGCGTCGAGGCCCGCCGCGACGTCGTAGTTGTAGTCGGGTGTGCCGCCGGGGGCCGTGGGGGTGGGCGCGTTGGTGATCGAGTCGGCCGGGTGGGGGCCCGCGGTGGTGACCTGCTTGAAGTACCGGGCGCAGAACTCCAGGTAGTCCTTGAGCTGCGCGCCGGTCAGGCGGACGGCGAGCAGGGTGTTGTCGAAGATGTACAGGCCCGCCACGTCGCGGACCGAGACGTCGCCCGCCGGGATCGCCGCGGCGCGGTTGAACGGTGCCGCGAGCGCCAGGACGGGCAGGGTGTTGGACGGCAGGGCCTTCTTGACCTCGACCGCTTGGACGTGGTTGATGAAGTCGAGCGCCGCCACGTCCTCGTAGCGGGCGGTGGCGGCCGACATGGCCTGCTTGTTCGTGCCCACCTTGGAGTTGACGTAGGTGACGACCTTGGCGTGGTCGGCCGTCAGCAGCCGGACGATCTTCGGGTCCTCGGGCACGGTGTTGGAGTTCAGCACCTGCGAGCGGGACGCCCTGAGGGTCCAGCCGCCGCGGGGCGCCCAGGTGAGGTCGAAGTCCATCAGGCTCAGGCGCTTGCCCCAGAACAGCGGCTCGGTGATGAGCACCTGCTTGCCGGTGGTCCTGTTCGCCACGAGGCGCTGCGGGATCTCGACGTGGGCGTGGCCGACGAGGATCGCGTCGATGCCCGGCACCTGCTCGGCCACCAGGGTGGCGGCGTTCTCCGGGTACGGCAGGGCGTCGCCGTAGGACGAGGACGTGTCCGCGCCCGAGTGGGCGGACACGATCACCAGGTCGACACCGGCGCGGCGCATCCTCGGCACCCAGACCTTCGCCTGCTCCACCAGGCCGGGGAAGCTCATCCTGCCCTCGACGTTGGCCTTGTCCCAGATCGCGATGCCGGGGTTGGTCAGGCCGAGGATGCCCACGCGCAGCGGGGCGGTGCCCGTGCGCCACACCGTCTTCACCGTGTACGGCGTGAACGCGGGCCGCCCGGTGCTCTCGTCGATCGCGTTCGCGCCGAGCAGCGGGAACCGCAGCTGCCGCTCGAACGTGCGCAGCAGCGGGATGCCGTAGTTGAACTCGTGGTTGCCCAGCGCAGCGGCGTCGTAGCCGATGGCGTTCATCGCCGCGGCCATCGGGTGCACGCGGCGGCGGGTGATCGGCTCCACCTTGGCGTAGTAGTACGCCAGCGGCGTGCCCTGGATCGTGTCGCCCGCGTCCAGCAGCAACGTCCGGTGCTCGCCGTGCTGCTGCCGGACCGCCGTCACCAGCGAGGAGATCTTCGCCAGGCCGATGTCGTTGTGGCCGGAGTCGTCGAACTCCTTGTCGGCGAAGTAGTCCCAGTTGAACACGTTGCCGTGCAGGTCGGTGGTGCCCATGACGGTCAGGGTGAACGCCCTGTCCACGCCACGCGTGTCCGCTTGGGCGGCGGCCGGGCGGAAGCCCGCGGCGGCGAGGACGCCCGCGGCGGTGCCCGCGAGCACGGCGCGACGCCGAACTGGATTCTCGGTCATCCGGGCACCGTACGTCTTGACCGTTGACCGCAATACCTGCGTTCGACCTGGGGTTTCGGATTCGCACGGGTTCAGTGAAGCGTGAGGCACCGACAAAAACCGGCCTCCGCGCGGTCGCTGGAACGGGTGATTCGCGAGATCGCTCGGAGTGACGAACCGGACGACTGGGACGTTGCCCCGCCAGGAACCCGGACCGCCTCGGCGGTGCGGCTAGCCTGCGGCCCATGCCCCGACGCTCCCTGCCGGTCCTGCTCGTGGCCCTCCTCGCGCTCTCGGCGTGCGGCTCAGCCCCGTCCGAGCCCGTGGCCGCGACCGGCGCGGACGTGGACTGCGCCGACACGGGGTTCGACTGCGACTTCCAGAGCCGGTTCGCGCGGGTGCGGGAGTACGTGGCGACCCGGCCGGGCACGGTCGGCATCGTGGTGCGCGACCGCGGGACCGGCGCGGTGTGGCACAACGACCACTCCGCCGACCTGGTGTGGTCCGCCTCGACGATCAAGCTGGCGATGGTGGTCGACCTGCTCCGCCGCGACCGCGAGGGCGCGGTCGAGCTGACCGACGACGACCGCGACCTGATCAGGGCCATGCTGCACAGCTCGGACGACCACGCGGCGGACGAGCTGTGGCACCGCTACTCCGGCGCCGACCACCGGGCGTTCAACGACTCGTTCGCCTCCTACGGCCTCACGTCGCTGGTGCCGCAGGAGGGCTACAGCGACACGTTCCCGTACTGGGGCTTCCAGAAGTGCACGACCGAGGACCTCGACCGGCTGATGTCCCACGTGCTGACCGAGGTGCCCGCCGAGGACCGCGCGCTGCTGGTGGAGGAGATGCGCGAGGTCGGCCCGGAGCAGCAGTGGGGCGTCTGGGGAGCCGGACCCGCGGCGAGGCCGGGCAACAAGGACGGCTGGTCCGAGGAGGACACGGGCTGGGTGGTGAACAGCGTCGGCTTCGTCGGCCCGGACGAGCGGTACACCCTGGCGGTGATGAACGACCTGCACCGCCAGGGTGGCTACCAGGAGGGCCGCGACACCGACACGGAGATCGCCGGACTGCTGTTCGGCGGTCGCTTCTAGATCTGCCGGGTGGGCTGGACGACGATCTGCCGCAGGTTCACGTGCCGCGCGCGGCTCGCCGCGTAGGCGACCACGTCGGCCAGTTCCTCGGCCGACAGCGAGCCCACCGAGTCGATCCACGGGGCGAGGCCCGCGGCCTGGTCGTCGTCCAGGTGGCTGAGCAGTTCGGACCGCACGATGCCGGGCTCGACGTTGGTCACCCGCACGTCCTTGGGCCCGAACTCCGTCCGGAGGTTCGCGGACAGGTGCGTGATGGCCGCCTTGGTGGCGCAGTAGACCGCGTAGTTCGGGAACAGCCCGTGCGCGGCGACGGACGAGATGTCGACCAGGTCGGCCGTTCCGCCCTCGGCGGCGGTGGCCAGCAGGTCCGGGGTGAACTCGCCGATCACCCGCAGGGCGCCGGTGAGGTTGAGGTCGACCATCCGGGCCCAGTGGTCGGCGCGGACGTCGGCCATCGGGGCCGCGAGCATCACGCCCGCGTTGTTCACCACCAGGTCGACCCGGCCGAACGCCTCGCGCACGGCGGCGCCACCGGCGGCCACGGACGCCGTCGAGGTCACGTCGACCTCGACGGCGATCGCGCGACCGCCGTCGGCGGTGATCTTGGCGGCCACGTCGGCGAGCCTGTCGCCGCGCCGCGCGAGCAGCGCGACCTTCGCGCCGCCCGCGGCCAGTGCCCTGGCGGTGGCTTCGCCGATGCCGCTGGAGGCCCCGGTGACGACGGCGGTGCGGTCGGTGAGGGTGTCGTAGTTCGTCATGGGACTGAAACTGGCAGCGCGGAAGTCCCGGAGGGAGGCTCGCTCGATGGTGGTACCGGGAGAACCACCCATCGACCGGACCGAGGGTGCAGACTGTCCACATGAGTCGCGAACTCGGGGAGTTCCTCCGCTCCCGCCGCGCCCGCATCAAGCCCTCCGACGTCGGCCTGCCCGCCGGACTCCGCCGCCGCGTGCCGGGGCTCCGGCGCGACGAGGTCGCGAGCCTCGCGGGCGTGAGCGTCGAGTACTACGTGCGCCTGGAGCAGGGCCGCACGGCCGGGGTGTCCGATTCCGTGCTGGACGCCGTCGGCCGCGCGCTGCGCCTGGACGCCGTCGAGCGCACGCACCTGGGCAACCTGGTCCGCCCCTCCGACGGCGACACCGGCCCCAACCGCGTCCAGCCGAACGTGCAGCGGCTGATCGACCTGATGGACACGGTGCCCGCCGCGGTGCTGGGCAAGCGCTTGGACGTGCTCGCCTACAACACGCTGGCGGACGCGGTGTGCGGGTTCTCGGCGCACCCCGAGGCCGAGCGGAACATGGCCCGCCAGACGTTCCTGAACCCCACGGCGCACCTGTTCTACCCGGAGTGGGACAAGGTGGCCGCCGAGACGGTCGCCTACCTGCGGCTGGAGGCGGGCCGGTGGCCGGACGACGCCGGGCTGGCCGCGCTGGTCGGCGAGCTGTCGATCAAGAACGACGTGTTCCGGCGGCTCTGGGCGCGGCACGACGTGAAGGACAAGGTCTTCGGCCGCAAGGTCATGAACCACGACCTGGTGGGTGAGCTGGAGGTCGAGTGGCAGACGTTCGCGCTGCCCGGTGACGTCGGCCAGCACCTGCTGACCTACATCCCGGTGGCGGGGTCGGCGACGGCGGACAAGCTCGCCGTGCTGGCGAGCTGGACCGCGTCCTCCCCCCGCTCCTCTCAGTTGACGAGCTGAGCGAGCCGCACGAACTCCACGGCCTCGTGGACGATGTCACCGGGTCGTTCGTGCTGGTCGACGACGACCCGGACGGGATCGCCGCGGCGGGACAGCGCCCGGCGGACGGCGACCGAGCCGATGCCGGGCGGGGTGCGCAGGTACACGCGGTGCACGCCGACGGTGCGGGCCACCGTCAGCAGGCCGTCGAGCACGAGGTCGGGCGACGCGGTGAGCACCACGACCTGCGCGGGGCTCACCGCGTCGCACACGACCACCGGCCGGTCGACGGTCACGCTCGCGGCCAGCGAGCGCCACAGCGGCGTCCCGGCCTCGAACAGCACCGCTATCAGCCTCCCGAGTTCGGGCGCCGCGGCGGAGGCGCTCCGGTCAAGAGGTCGGCGGTTGCCCACTGCCCTGGTCCTCACGGCGTGGCGGCACGCCCTGCTGCTGACCACCGGGCTGCTGTCCCCGTTCGACGACCAGGCGCTCGACGATCGACGTGGCCTTGGTCGCGCCGTCGGCGGTCTGGCCGATGACGGTGACCGTGTCACCGACCGCGATGCCGCTGAGGTCGCCCTCGGCCCTGGCGTTCGGGCCGCCTCCGCCACCGACCACGGTGGTGCTGTCGATCGTGTAGGTCTTGGTGTAGCCGTCGGTGCTCTTGACCCCGATGGACGAGTCGGACACCTCGGTCACGGCTCCCACCTGGAACTCGCCGTGCAGGGTCGAGCCGAAGCCGCCCCCGAACGGGCCGCCCGCGCCGGGGCCGCCCATGCGGCCGTAGCCGCCGGGGCCCCCTCGCCCTCCGGGGCCCGTCCCGGTCGCGCCGACGGCTCCGTTGGCCGCGTAGATGGCCGTGCCGCCCGCCGCGGCGATGCCCACCGCGATGGCGACGGCGGCGATGGTCTTGCGGCCGGACCACGAGACCGCGGAGCCCTTCGGCTGCTCTGCGCCCCAGGCGGGCTCCTCCGGTGGCACGGCCTGCGGTGGCACGGCCGAACCCGGCTGCTCCGCCGGACCGTTCTGGTCGGTGCTCATCGTCGTTCCTCCTGCGCTCTCCCAGCGGGCGTCCACCCGCTGCGGAGACCACGGTCACCCCCGAGCCTGTGCGTGCGCTGTGCGTCGGATGGGCGACCGCTGTGGGCCTGCCCGTGCCGCTCACAGGTGGTACACAGGGTTCGCACAGCAGCGGCCCAAGGCCCCCGCCCACCCTGAGGACATGCGCGCGGTGACGACCAGCAAGAAGCACGCCGAACTCCGCCGCCCGGACGGGCAGGCGGTGCGGGTGCTGGTGGTGGACGACGAGTCCACCCTGGCCGAGTTGATGTCGATGGCGCTGCGGATGGAGACGTGGGAGGTCCGCACCGCGCTGGACGGCGCCTCGGCCGTGCGGACCGCGCGGGAGTTCCGGCCGGACGCCGTCGTGCTGGACGTCATGCTGCCCGACGTCGACGGGCTGGAGGTGCTGCGGCGGCTGCGCGCCGAGCAGCCGAACCTGCCCGTGCTGTTCCTGACCGCGAAGGACGCCGTGGAGGACCGCATCGCCGGGCTCACGGCGGGTGGCGACGACTACGTGACGAAGCCGTTCAGCCTGGAGGAGGTCGTGCTGCGGCTGCGCGCGCTGATGCGCCGCACGGGCGTGACCGGGGCGACGGCGGGCGCGGAGCTGGTCGTCGGCGACCTGCGGTTGGACGAGGACACGCGCGAGGTGCACCGCGGCGGCCGGTCGATCGACCTCACGGCGACGGAGTTCGAGCTGCTGCGGTACCTGATGCGCAACCCGAAGCGGGTGCTGAGCAAGGCCCAGATCCTCGACCGCGTGTGGAGCTACGACTTCGGCGGGCAGGCGAACATCGTGGAGCTGTACATCTCCTACCTGCGCAAGAAGATCGACGCGGGCCACGAGCCCATGATCCACACGATGCGGGGCGCGGGCTATGTCCTCAAGCCGGCACCCTAGGTCGTGGTCGCTGCGCACGCGGATCATCGCGGAGCAGATGGCGCTGCTGACGGTGGTCTGCCTGATCATCGGCGTGGTCACGATGGTGGCGTTGCGGGACTTCCAGATCGGGAAGCTGGACGAGCAGCTGAAGTTCGCGTCGGACCGGGCGTCGGAGTTCCGCGGGGACCGGCCGCCGCCCAGCGGGTTCCCGAGGTTCCCCGGCACGGTGACCAACGACCGCAATCCGCTGTCCGGACCCGGTCAGGCACCGGGGACGCTCACGGCGGTGGTCCACGACAAGACGATCACCCTGGCGTTGAGGTTGACCCCCGACCGGGGTGACCAGGAGATACTGCCCGACGCGGCACGTCCGCAGCTCATCGCCCTCACGCCCGACGTCGCTCCGCGGTCGGTGACGTTGGAGGGGCTCGGCGCGTACCGGTTGGTCGCCACCACGACGCCGTCGGGGGACGTGCTGGTGACGGGGTTGCCGCTGGCGTCGGTGAACGCGACGGTGCTGCAACTGGGGTTCGTGCTGGGCGGGGTGGCGCTGGGCGGGCTGCTCGTCGCCGGGCTGACCGGGGCGTTCATCGTGCGGCGGACGTTGACGCCGTTGCAGCGGGTCGCGGGCATCGCGACGCGGGTGTCGGAGCTGCCGCTGCACGAGGGCGAGGTGGCGCTCGCCGTCCGGGTGCCCGAGCAGGACGCCGATCCCCGGACCGAGGTGGGGCAGGTCGGCCTCGCGCTGAACCGGATGCTGGGGCACATCGGGGCCGCGTTGACGGCTCGGCACGCCACGGAGACCAGGGTCCGGCAGTTCGTGGCGGACGCCTCGCACGAGCTGCGCACGCCGTTGGCGGCGATCAGGGGCTACGCGGAGCTGACCCGGCGGTCGAAGGCCGAGGTGCCGCCGGACGTCGCGCACGCCATGAGCCGCGTGGAGTCCGAGGCGGACCGGATGACGGTGCTGGTGCAGGACCTCCTGCTGCTGGCCCGGCTGGACGCGGGTCGGCCGCTCGACGACGCCGAGGTGGACCTGACGCGAGTGGTCCTGGACGCGGTGAGCGACGCCCGGATCGCCGCGCACGACCACAACTGGCAGCTGGAACTGCCTTCGGAGCCCGTGACGGTGGTCGGCGACGGCGACCGGCTGCACCAGGTGCTGGCGAACCTGCTGTCCAACGCCCGCACCCACACACCGCCCGGCACGACCGTGACGACGGGGCTGTCGGTGTCACCGGGGCGGGGCGTCGAACTGACCGTGACCGACGACGGACCGGGCATCCCGGCCGGGCTGCTGCCGAACGTGTTCGAGCGGTTCACCCGCGGCGACGGGTCGCGGTCGCGGGCCGCGGGCAGCACCGGGTTGGGGCTGTCGATCGTGTTGGCCGTGGTGGAGGCGCACGGCGGCGCGGTGGGGGTGGCCAGCGAGCCGGGCAAGACCCGGTTCACCGTCCGGCTGCCCGCTCGCCGCTGACGCACGGGCCGGGCCATCGGCGCTAGCGGGCGCCTCGCACCAGACCGGTCTCGTAGGCCAGGACGACGGCCTGCACGCGGTCGCGCAGGCGGAGCTTGGTGAGGATGCGGCCCACGTGCGTCTTCACCGTCTCCTCCGCGATGGACAGCGCGCCCGCGATCTCCGCGTTGGACAGGCCCCGCGCGATGTGGCCCAGCACCTCGGTCTCGCGCGGGGTCAGGCCCGCGAGTTCGCGGGGCCGTGGCGGGTTCTGCTCCACGAACCGCTCGATCAGCCGCCCGGTGACCTGGGGCGCGAGCAGCGAGTGCCCCTGCGCGACGACGCGCACGGCGTTGGTCAGCTCGTCGGCGCGGGCGTCCTTGAGCAGGAAGCCGCTGGCCCCGGCGCGCAGCGCGTCGTACACGTACTCGTCCAGGTCGAACGTGGTCAGCACCAGCACCTTGGGGCTGACCTGGTCGGCGAGCAGCTGCCGCGTGGCCTGGAGCCCGTCCATGATCGGCAGCCGGATGTCCATCAGCACCACGTCCGGTTCGACCCTCCGGCACACCGCCACCGCGTCGAGCCCGTCGCCCGCCGAGCCGACCACCGACATGTCGGGCTGCTTGTCGAGCAGCGCGCCGAAACCCTCCCGGACCATCACCTGGTCGTCCACGACGACGATCCGGATCACCGTTCTCCTCCACTGGTCGGGATGACCGCTTCCACGACGAACTCGCCGCTGCCGTCCGGCCCCGCGTCCAGCGCGCCACCGAGCACGTCGACGCGTTCGCGCATCCCGGAGATGCCCTGGCCCGCCGCGCCGACGACGGCGACGATCCGGTTGCGCACGCGGACGCGGACCTCGTCGTCGTCCCACGTCACGCGGACGTCGAGCGGCTGGCCCGCGGCGTGCTTGAGGGCGTTGCTCAAGCTCTCCTGGACGATCCGGTAGACCGACAGGGCGCGCAGCGGCTCCAGGTCGCGCAGCCGGTCGTCGAATTCGAGTTCGACCGGTGTGCCGACGCGGCGGACCGACTCGACCAGCTCCTCCAGCTCGTGCAGCGTCGGCTGCGGGTTCAGGCTCGCCGACTCGCCGCCGCGCAGCGCGCCGAGGAGGCTGCGCATCTCGTTGAGCGCGTCCCTCGCCTTCTGCGCGATCTCGGTGAACTGCCGCGCCGCGTCCGGCCGCAGCCCGTCGAGGCGGTACGGCGCCGTCTCGGCCTGCACGGCGAGCACAGACATGTGGTGCGCCACGACGTCGTGCAGTTCGCGGGCGATCCTGGTGCGCTCCTCCCGCACGGCCAGCGCCCTGGCGATGTCCGCCTTCGCGGCGCGGGAGGTGCCGAGCAGCACGGCCGTGACGATGGCCAGCACCAGCACCTCCGGACGGCCGATGCCGACGAGCACCGCGCCGACGAGCGTCACGGCCGCGACCGCGAGGGCACGGGTCTGGGGCAGGGCGAGGCCGATCCCGTGCAGCACCAGCACGGTGGCGAACTGGCCGGGGGTGAACAGCGACCCCGGCGCGACGTCGAGCCCCGTCTCCAGCAGCCTGCCGGCGCCGCACGCCACGAGCAGCGCGACCCACGCCAGGACGGGTTCGCGGCGCCACCACAGCACCGGCGCGCTCTGGCTCGCGGCCAGCGCGACGCAGGTGGCGATCCGGGCGAGCGCGGGCCAGTCGTCGGGCACGGGGCCGCGGAGGAACGCCCACAGCGAGGCGCCGAAGAGCACCAGGGCGGCGAACGGCGTGAGCCACCGCGTCCAGCGCTCGACGTCAACCCCGCGCAGCCACGTCACGTCCGACCTCGCCCCCTCGTCGTTCCCGAGTGTCCCGCATCGCCCGCGCCAGCACGAGCAGGGCCAGGGGGTAGACCAGGTAGCCCACGCGCGTCGCGGGCAGCAGGGCGGTGGCGGCCGTGAGCCCGGCCGCGCAGAACCGCGCGGCCTCGACCTCGTCGCGCGGCGGCAGGCGCAGCAGCCGGACGCCGAGCGCCACGGCGACGGCGGCCAGGAGGACCAGCGCGAGCACCCGACCCGCAGGCACGTGCTGGGCGAGGAGGTGACCGGGGAACGGGCTGGCGGCGGGGGACGGGATCGGCTCCAGCCCGGCGGGGAAGCGGACGTCGTGCACCAGCAGGCCGTCCGCCGACGTCGCCAGGACGGGCAGCAGGAACAGGGCGACCACGGCCGCGGCGACTCCCGCCGTGGCGAGCGCCGGGCCACGACCGCGGCGGACCAGCACCGCCACGACCAGCACCACGGCCACCGGCCACGCGGTCAGCTTCGCCGCGCACGCCAGGCCGACGGCGAGACCCGCGGCGGCGTGCCGGTCGTCGCGGGAGAGCGCCAAGGCCGCCAGCAGCGCGCCGACGACCGGCAGGTCGTCACCGCCGGAGGCCAGCAGCAGGGCGGCGAGCGGGGACGCGACCAGCACGGGCCAGAGCCACGACGACCGCCCGGTGCGGCGGACGACGAGCAGGACGGTGGCGGCGTAGACCAGCGCGAACGTGGCACGGGGGTCGGACAGGACGGGTCCGAGGCCCGCGCGGTCGGCGAGCACGGCGGGAACGCCGAGCAGCGCCATCGCGGGCAGGTAGGGGAAGTACGCGTCGACCCCCTTGGTGGCGGTGGCCAGCTCGTCCCCCGTCGGGTAGAGCGAACCGGGCCCCAGCAGCCGCTCGGCCGCGTCGAACACCACGCCGACCTCGTTCTGCGCCTGGCCCGCGACCGCCATCCACACCAGCGGCCCGACCACGGCGCCCGTGGTCGCGAGCACGACCGGAGCCGAGGAGGCCCGCCCCCGGACCAGCGGCACGAGCGCCGCCAGCCCGTACGCGCACAGGGCCCACCACGCCCACGTCCGGTGGTTCGGCAGTCCGGTCCACGTGACGACCGCGGCGAAGGCGGCGCACGCCCCGTAGAAGAGGACGTCCCGCGTCGGCACGGCGGTCGACCGGGTGGTCGACTCGATTTCTGCGAGCACGCGGAACACCCCCTTCCGAATTGTTTCCCGAGTCCACCAGCGTAGGAATCAACGCTGGTCGGCACGTCACCGAGCGGAGCCAAAACTGAATAGCTCCCCAGAGCCAGCCACCCGTACCGAGTAGCTCTTGGGAGGCATGTCGAAATCGTCCTGGCGAACGATGACTTCCTCTGTCGATCCGGATAGCTTTCGGCGAATCCCATAACAGGACCAACGCACGATTACCGAAAGCCGGGACCACCACCATGCCGTTCGACTCCGCACGCCTCCGCACGCGACGGCTGCGCGACCACCTCGTGGACGACGGGATCCGCCTGCTGGCCCGCACCGGGCGCTGGGTGGAGCCGGAGCTGCTCGGGCTGCGCGGCCTGATCGCGCCCGGCGACGTGTGCCTGGACGTCGGGGCGGCGCTGGGCCTCTACACCGCCGAGTTCTCCCGACTGGCCGGGCCGACCGGACGGGTGCACAGCGTCGAACCCCTGCCGTTCGCCCACGCGCTGCCGTCGCGCCTGCTCGGCCTGCGGGACCTGCCCGGCACGACGTGGCACCGGGTCGCGCTCGGCGCCCGCGCGGGCACGTCCACGATGAGCGTCCCCCTTCGGCGCGGCGTCTTCGTGACCGGCCGCTCGTTCGTCACCGACGGGGCGAACGGCCTCGGCTCGAACGACGAGTTCGAGGACCAGGTCGAGTTCACCGTGGAGACGGACACGCTCGACGGGTTCTGCGCGCGGCACGGGATCGACCGCGTCGACTTCCTCAAGGCGGACGTCGAAGGGGCGGAGCTGGACGTGCTGAGCGGCGGCGAGGGAGTGCTGGAGAAGCACACGCCGACGGTGTTGCTGGAGATCGAGGCCCGGCACCTGCGCCGCTTCGACCGCAGCCCGGAGTCCGTTGTGGACTGGATGGCCGACCGCGGGTACCGGGCCTTCGTGTGGCACGGGTCCGCCTGGCGCGAGGTGCGCCAGGCGGACGACCGTTTCCGGAACTACCTGTTCAGCGTGCGGGAACCGGGTCAGCGGCCCCCGACGGTGTCGACGAGCTTCGAGTAGGCCTCGGTCGAGTCCGACAGCCACTTCGCGATCAACCCGGCGCGGTTCCGCACGCCGTAGCGGTCGAACAGCCTCTGCAGGTGGGACTCGACGGTCTTCGGCGAGATCGCCAGCCGCCTGGCGATCTCCTTGCTGGACAACCCCTCCGCGACCAGCAGCAGGACTTCGTTCTGCCTGGGGCTGGTACGCATCATTCGGCGCTTTCCGGCGCGGGTGTGAACCGGTCGATCGTGGACACCAGGACGTGGAGCAGCAAAGCCATCCCCCCCAGAGATGCACTCAGAATGTCGCCTTCGTCAGTCCATGAATAAGATCCTGCACGCTCCTCTTAATCCACGTTACGGAGGAACCAGGAGAGCGTCAAGGCGACTTCACCGCGCGCACACCGCCGACAGCGGCAAGCCCTTTCGCCTGTTCGGCGTAACTCGGGAGTGCCATCCTCAAATGCGGACTCGCCGAAAAAATCAGATCGAGAACACGTGGAATGGCGTTCGACCGGTCCATTCACGGACGCGGAAACGCCCGGTGACCGATTCGGCCACCGGGTGCCGGGGAAGGATCAGGCGGGGCCGACCCAGCGGGTCAGCGCCTCCTCGCACCCGCTCCGCGTCCCGCCCGCGGCCGAGGGCCACACCTCGGCCACGTACCCGTCGGGCCGCACCAGCACGGCGTCCACCCCGGGGAGGTCGGCGGTCGTCGCGACGACGACGTCGACCCGGTCCGCCCACTTGGCCGCGCCGCGCCGGAGCTCCTCGTCGTCCGCGAGGTCCAGCAGCACCGGCAGGCCCGAGGCGCACAGCTCGTGGAACCGCGCCCGGCCCGATCCGGTGAGCAGCAGCGGGTCGCCGAGCGCGGCGCCCGCCCGCGGGTGGTCGCCGCCGGGGTAGCGCAGGTCGGTCATGGAGAACAGGGCGTGCAGCCGTGCGCGCACCTCGCCGAGCTTCATCAGCTCGCCGTAGAACAGCTCGAACAGCGGGGTGTTGGCCTCGCCGGGCCGCAGGATCGCGATGGCGGCCCGCGAGTTGCGGATGGCCCGTTCGGCGACCGGGTGGCGTTCGAGGTGGTAGGAGTCGAGCAGGCCGTCCGGGGCTCGGCCGCGGACCTCGGCGGCGAGCTTCCAGCCGAGGTTCACCGCGTCCTGCAGACCGAGGTTGAGGCCCTGGCCGCCGAACGGCGGGTGCACGTGCGCCGCGTCGCCCGCGAGCAGCACGCGGCCGGTGCGGTAGGTGGCGGCGACCCGGCAGTTGTCGGTGAACCGGGTCAGCGACGTGGGTTCGCGCAGCCGGACGTCGACGCCGCTCGTGCGGCGCAGGCTCTCCTCGACCTCCTCCAGCGTCACCGGTCCGCGCCGCCGCTCCCCCGGACCCGCGAACTCGATCGACACGACCCTGCTCGGCGCGAGCGCGAACGCCACCACACCGCGGTCGGTCCGCCGCCACTCGCGCCCCAGCGCGTCGGGGTCGACGAGCTCGACCACCGCCTGGTAGCCGACGAGACCCGTGTCGCCGCCGGGGAAGTCGACGCCCGCGGTCTTGCGGACGACGCTCCCGCCGCCGTCGCAGCCCACGGCGTACGCGCCGCGGAACGCGCCGTCGGCGGTGAGCACGTCGACGCCGTCGGCGTCCTGCCGCACGCCGGTCACGTCGACGCCGCGCCGCACCACCACCCCGAGGTCGACCGCGCGGTCGAACAGCACGCGTTCGAGCACCTCCGGCCGGATCGGCATGAGGTCGGGGGCCGTGCCGTCGGCAGCCCGTCCGGTGCGGAACGCCGGTTCGACCACCTCCGCCACCGCGTCCGCCAGCACGTCGAGCAGGCCGCGGCGGTCCAGCGCCTCGATGGTGCGCGCGGTGATGCCGGGCGCGCGGAGCCGGGTGTCGAACGCGGTCTGGCGCTCCAGCACCTCCACCGACACCCCGGCCAGCGCCAGCTCTCCCGCGAGCATCAGCCCGACCGGCCCGGCGCCCACCACGACGACGTCGGCGGTCATGCCGCCCTCCCGAGGACCTCGTGCTGGACGCCGTCGAGCAGGCCGACGAGCGTCGCGTGGTAGCAGACCGCGAACCCGCCGCCACCCGCGTCGGCGGCGCGGGGAACGGCCCCGTCGGCCGACCGCGCCCGCTCGACGTCGGCACGGGCCCGCGCGAACGGCTCCACGGACGAGCCGAGGCTGCGGGTCGCGATGACCGCTTCCAGCAGGCGGTCCCAGTGCCGCGTCCGCCGGGCGTGGTCGGCGACCCGCTCGACCACGGCCGCCACGGACCGCCGCTCGGCGCTCGTCAGCCCCGTCCGCCGGTCGCCGAGGTCGGTCGCGTAGAAGACGGCGTGGGTGACGCGGTAGGCCTCGCGGGCGATGCGGCCGGTCGACCACGTCGGCGCCAGCACCTGCCTGCGGCAGAAGTCGTCCCAGCGCGGCTCGCCCCGCACGTAGCCCCCCTTCGCGAACGAGTGCACCTGGCCGATGGAGGTGGGTCCGCGACCCGACCGCCACAGCTCGGTGACCACGTCCTCGGCGGCGGGCAGGCGGACGCCGGTCGACCGCAGCCACGCGTAGGGCTGCATCAGGTACGGGCCGTCGTCGAGGTCGGCGCGCGCCTGCCGGAGGTAGCGCTCGTCGGAGCAGCGGTCGACCAGGAAGGTCCGCCACCGGTCGAGCACGCGGTCCAGCTCCGGCCACGGCGGGGTCGCGCGGGCGGCCCACGCGGT
Organism: Umezawaea sp.; assembly: GCF_057122925.1. Taxonomy (NCBI): domain Bacteria; kingdom Bacillati; phylum Actinomycetota; class Actinomycetes; order Pseudonocardiales; family Pseudonocardiaceae; genus Umezawaea; species Umezawaea sp. Next base: position 52,588 of record NZ_DBNGPQ010000071.1, read on the forward strand.
GAGGTAGGCGAACACCATCGCCAGTTCCCCGAACGGTTTCAGCCGCGACCGGTCCTCCCGACCGCGACCGCCGGACCCGGCCCACGGCGTGAACTCCTCCAGCCGTCCGGTGACCCAGTCCGCGCCGCGCTCCACGGCCGCGCGCCCGTCAGCCACGACCGCCTCCCCGGATCAGACCGCGGGACGCCAGGCTCCGCAGCACCTCGTCCCGCAACGCGGAGTCCTCGTCCTCCTCGGACAGCAGCGACGCGTAGGGGCTCACCGCGTGGCCGCCGGACAGCGCCCGGCGCAGCACCCCGGCCGCGCGCTGGGACAGGCGGTAGACGCGCAGTTCGCCGCGGTCCAGCAGCACGCCGCCGAACGGCAGCTCGTGGAACACGACGTCGTCGGCAAGCGCGATCACGACAACCCCCTCAACCACTTCTCGACGACGCACAGCCGGGCGATCTCCTCGCCGTTGCGGTGCACCCGCCCCGGTGTCAGGCCGTCGGCGAACCCGTGGCTCAGCACGCCGAGGCGGCGCAGCAGCGAGTCGGGGCCGAGCAGGTCCCGGCAGGTGGCGAAGTTCTGGTTCGCGAACACGGCGGAGATGGCGTCGATCCGGGCCTGCTGCATCCGGGTGCCCGCGCGGACGGGCAGCCCGCGGTTCGCGTACGCCAGGCGGAACGCGAACTTGTCGACCGTCATCCCGTGCCCGAACCCGAGCCGGTGCGCGGCGGGCAGCGCGAGCGCGTACTCGACCAGGTCGCGGTCGGCGTAGGGGGTGCTGAAGAACTTCCGCTTCGGCAGGCAGTGGCTCAGCCACGCGGCCTGGAGGTTCGCCGTGTTGAAGCCCTCGGCCAGCAGGAACAGCGACGTGAGGCCGGGCGGCAGGCCGCGGGTGGCGTCGCTCGTCACCGACCTCAGGCGTTCCTCGGCGAGGGTCGCGGCGTCGCGCAGCGCCCGCGTGACCCGGTCGCCCGCTTCGGCGGTGAAGCCGATGGGGTGCACGATCACGTCCCTGGGCGGCAACGCCGTGGTCGGGTCGGCGGACGCGAGCCTGCGCAGGTAGCGGAGGGACCCGCCGCGCGACGAGGTGGAGAACGTGGCGGCGGCGGCGTTCGCGACGGTCTGCCAGATCGGCTCCCCCGCGACCCTGGGGTCGAGCAGCCGCGGGCCCGCCACCTCGAGGAGACCGCGGTGCACGTCGTGCGCGAAGACCTGGTCGGACAGCAGTCCGGACAGGACGAACGTGGCGCCGTCGATCTCGGCCTGCTCGACCGCGGCCGTCACGCCGTGGGACGGCACGTGGGTCTGCGGCAGCCCGCCACCGTCCGGGACCTGGAGGTAGTCGCCGCCGTGCCGGGTGTGCTTGGACATCTCGTACGGCACCCAGGACAGCCCGCAGGCTCGGGCGACCTCCTCAGCGGCGCGCAGGTCGGCGTCGAAGCCGGGGAACGATTCGAGCGTGTAGTGGATGGCCGACCCGCGGCCCGGTTGCCTGCCCGCTTCCCAGGCGACGGCCGCGGAGTCGATGCCCCCGCTCAGGGCCACGACGAACGACCGCTGCTCAGCGAGCATCCGCGTGCACGCGTCGGCCAGGCGCGACCGCAGGCCCTCGGCGGCGTCGGCCAGGGACCGGGGTGGTTCGGCCACCGGCCGCAGCGCGTCGAACTCGGCGGTCTCGGGTCCGCCCGCTCGCACGGTCAGCGACCGGCCGGGGGGCAGCCGCCGGACCGCCGCGAACCACGACCGGTCGTGGGGGAAACCCCGCTCGGCGATGATCATCGGGAGCAGGTCGGCGTCGACGTCCTCCAGCGTCGGACGTCCGCCGTCCAGCAGCAGCGCCGGGTCCGCGGCCCACGCCAGCCGATCGCCGTCCGCCCGCCAGAACAGCGGGATCAGCGCGGTGACCGACCGGTAGAGCCGCGGCACGCCGTCCCGGCCGAGGTGCGCGAGCACGAAGTCACCGCGCAGCGAGCGCACGGCGTCGGCGCCGCGCTCGTCCAGCAGCCGCCGGACGGCGACCGCGGCCGACTCGTCCCCGCGCACGAGGCTCGGCGGGACGTCGATCCAGCCGGTGAGCTGGAGCCGGTCGACCGCGGGGACCGGGCGTCCGGACTCCTCGACCGGGCCCTGCCACACCACCGACCCGCCGCTCAGGTCGGCGTCCCAGACCGGCCCGGACGTCACTCGGGCCGTGGCGGAGGGCGAGGGGAGCCGGACCGCGCCCGCCATCCCGAACGCGGTCAGCAGCATCGGTCCTCCCCCTCCGGGTAGCGTTCGAGTTCCACGTAGCCGAGCGGCCGCTCCCCCGGTCGCCCGACCAGCGGCAGGTCGCCGAGCGCGGGCCACGCGTGCAGCTCCTCGCGGCCGTCGGCGAGTTCGATCACCGGGTAGCCGACCACGACCTCGACGGCGAAGCCGAGCCGCCGCAGCGCCGCGCACACGCCGAGCGACTCGTGCAGGCACAGGTGCCGCCCGCCGAACGTGCGGGCGAGGCCCATCACCCGCCACGCCGCGTCACGGGCCCAGAACGCCGTCGTGGCGTCCCGTCCCGCCCGCGCGGGCACGGGGTCGACCGGGGGGAGGGACTGCCGAGCGGCGGGCAGCCCGCCGCCGCGGAACGCCCTCCCCGTCCGCAGGTAGGCGCGCGTCGCGGAGATCAACTCGCGGTCGCGCACCCGAATCGCGGAAGGGGCGGACCCGTCCCCGAGCATCAGTGATCGGAGTCCGTCGAGCGATTCACGCCGGGTTCGAGAATAATTCCGCAGCGTCGACATTTCCTGCCTTTCGGAATTGTCCGAACGGCGTGGCCGCCCCTCTTCGGGACGACCACGCCGCGCAACTCACGACAGCGCGCCCATCACGGCGTCCAGTCACCGTCGATGAAGTCGTCCGTAGGGCCGGTCCAGCCCATGGTGACCTCCTCGAGCTGCCCCACGAACTCGACCTCGGTGTCCTCGGAGTGCTCCTGCACGATCGCACCCCCCTTCCGCTGTCCGGTATCCCAGTTCGACGCGGACCAGCCGTCCGCGTCCGCCGATCACATTTCCCGGACGGGGCCGACCGGACCAGTCCGATAAATCACCGACGGGAAATCACGTCAGCACAATCACCTACAGCCCGAGCGCTACTCCGACTGCTAATTTCGGCCGCGGAAAACTCGTTTCCGCAGAACGAAGAGGAGTAGCGAAATGCCCATCTCCGACGACCACGTGGAACAGCTGGTCGAGGAAGGCCGCACCCTCGTCCCCGATTTCCTGGACGCGGCGACGCTCGCCGAGTGCGGGCGGGCGGTGGCGGCGTACTTCCCGACCGGCGAGGAGTGGGCCGCCGCACCGGACAAGTACCGCGGGGTGCGGAAGTCCGCGGGCTTCCCCTACCAGCAGGACGTCCTCAACGAGGTCTCCACGCACCCGGACCTCCAGTCGTTCGTCGAGCGCGTGCTGGGCCGGGACGACGTGCGGCTCGGCGATTCGCTGCTCCAGGCCAAGTACGGCCCGGCCCTCGGCCCGGTCAAGGACCAGCGGCTGCACAACGACGCGTGGGGCCGCAACACCCTCGTGCACCCGCCGCGCAGGCCCGAGTTCCAGCGGGTGTTCGCGATCGTCTACTACACCGACGTCGAGGTGGACCTCGCGCCGACGTACGCGGTGCCCGCCAAGCTCACCCGTGACGTGCCGCTGCTGACGAGGTCCGGCGAGGCGGCCTACGACAGGGCGGACTACCCGGAGCTGTACGAGCAGGAGCAGCCGGTGGTGGCGTCCGCGGGCAGCGTGCTGCTGTTCAGCGGTCACACCGTGCACCGCGGGTCGGCCGTGCGCAGGCCGACCGGCCACCGCTTCGCGCACTTCCTGAACTTCCACTCCGCGCGCTCGACGTGGCTGGACAAGCAGGGCTGGCCCGGCTCGCCCGCCGCGCCGAACGGGCCCGCCGTGCGGCGGCTGGTCGAGTCGGCCTCCCCGCACCGCCGGGAGCTGCTGGGCTTCCCGGCCGTCGACAGCGACTACTGGACCGAGGAGGCGCTGGCGGGCACCGCCGCGCTGTACCCGGGTCTCGACCTCGCGCCCTACCGCCGTTGACCTGACTTGGAGACGCCGCCGTGACCACCTCGCCCTCCGTCGTCGTGCTGAGCGGTTCGCTCGACCCGCGCTCCCGCACGGACCAGCTCGCGCTCTGGTGCGGCAGGCAGTGCGCCGCGACCGGGGCAGCGGCCACGGTGTTCCGCGGCGGCGACCTGGAGTTCCCGATCTTCGACCCGGTGCGCGCGGAGCGCCCGGCCGCCGTGCGGCGGTTCCTGACCGCGCTGTCCACCTCGGACGGTGTCGTGCTGCTGTCGCCCGCCTACCACGGCGCGCTGTCCGGGCTGCTGAAGAACGCGCTCGACTACGTCGCCGACCTCGGTTCGGCGGACCGGCCGTACCTGGACGGGCGGTCGCTCGGCCTGGCCGTGCTCGCGGGTGGCGAGCAGGGCGCGGCCTCCGCGCTGGCCACGCTCCGCGCGGTCGGGCACGCGCTGCGGGCCTGGCCGACGCCGCTCGGGGTCACCCTGTGCGGAGACCGCGCCGCCTTCGACCTCTCGGGCGAGCCCTCGCACCCGGACGCGGTGGCGCAGCTGCGGACCATGCTCGCCCAGGTACGCCTGTCGCGCGTCCCCGACGTGCTGTCGGCGCCGGTGGTGGCGTGACGATGACCGCCACCCTCCCCGACGTCGGCCTGCCCGCCCCCCGCCGGTTCGCGCCGGTCTACGCCTGCCTCGTGGTGGTGCCGCTGCTGGTCGCCGCCGCGCTCCTGTGGCACGCGGGCACCGGTCCCCCGCTGACCGGCCGCACCGACCCCGCGCAGGTCGCCGTCGTCCCGGTGGCCCGGCTGCTGCTCGCCGCCGGGGTGATGATCGCGACGTGCCTGGCCGCCGGGGCGCTCGCCCGCAAGGCGGGGCAGCCCGCCGTGGTCGGCGAGATCGCGGGCGGGGTGCTGCTCGGGCCGTCGGTGCTCGGCCTGCTGTGGCCGCAGGGAGCCGCGTGGCTGCTGCCCGCCGGGGTCGTGGGGCCGTTGGGCGCCCTCGCCCAGTTCGGGGTGCTGTTCTTCGTCTTCCTGGCCGGACTGGAGGTCGACGTCGCCGCGCTGCGCGGCCGCGGCCGGATGTCGGTCGTGGTGAGCCACGTCGGGATCGCCGTCCCGCTGCTGTCCGGCGTCGTGCTCGCGCTGGCCTGCTACTCCACGTTCGCCCCCGACGGCGTCGCCCCCGCCCCGTTCGCGCTGTTCATCGGCGTCGCGATGAGCGTGACCGCGTTGCCGGTGCTGGCGCGGATCCTGGAGGAGGCGGGCCTGCTGAGGTCGCCGCTGGCGGCGCTCGCGCTCACGTCGGCGGTGGTCGACGACGTCACGGCGTGGTGCCTGCTCGGCGTCGCGGTCGCGCTGCTGGGCGCGTCCACGGCGTGGGCGGTCGTGCTGGTGCCCGTGGCGGTGGTCGTCGCCGGACCGGTGGTGTTCGTGGCCGTGCGGTCGCTGCTGCGGCGCGCGGGCGACCGCGTGCCGTGGTGGGCGGTTCCCGCGGTGGTCGTCGCGGTGCTGCTCGTGGCCGCCGGGGCCGAGAGCGCGGGCGTGCCCGCGCTGTGCGCCGCGTTCCTGCTGGGCTTGGCCGTGCCGGGGGACTCTCGGCTCAGCCGGGAGGCGCGCGACCGCCTCGGCGGGGTGACGACGGTGCTGCTGCCGCTGTTCTTCGCGGTCAGCGGCCTGCACACGGACCTCGGCCGGGTCGCGGAGTCCTGGGGCTGGTGCGCGGTCGTGCTGGCGGTGGCCGTGGCGGGCAAGTTCGGCGGGGTCGCGGCGGCGGCCCGGCTGATCGGCCTGCGCGCGGGGGAGGCCGTGCGCCTCGGCGCGCTGATGAACTGCCGCGGCATGACCGAACTGGTCGTGCTCGACCTGGGTCGCAGGCTCGGCGTGATCGGGCCCGACCTCTTCTCGGTGCTGGTCGTCACCGCGCTGGTCTCCACGGCGATGACCGGACCGTTCCTGCGTTCCACCACGACGGAAAGGCGGTTACCACCATGACCGAGGACTTCACCGCACTGCTGGACGCGCTCGACCCGGACGAGGCGGACGCGGTCCGCGGCTGGTTGGGCGGCGGGCCGGGAGCGGACCCGCTGGCGTTCCTGCGCGACCGGGAGCGGACGCCCCAGCCGATGCCCAGACCCCCCGCGGACGACCCGAAGGCGATCCGCCGCGTCGGCGTGGTCGGCGGCGGAACGGCCGGGTACCTCACGGCTCTGGCGCTGCGCGCGAAGCGGCCGTGGCTGGAGGTCACCGTCGTCGAGTCGTCGGCCATCCCGGTGATCGGGGTCGGCGAGTCGACGGTGCAGTCGATCGTGCAGTTCCTGCACAACTACCTGGGCATCGATCCCCAGGAGCTGTACCGGCGGGTGCGGCCGACGTGGAAGCTGGGCATCAAGTTCGACTGGGGGTCGGCGCCGGAGGGGTTCATGGCGCCGTTCGACTGGAGCGCGAACTCCATCGGCCTGCTCGGCTCGCTGGAGACCAGGGGTGACATCAACGCGTTCACCTTCCAGTCGCTGCTGATGGCCGCGGACCGCACCCCGGTGTACGACCTCGGCGGCCGGTACGTGTCGCTGATGAAGCACCTGCCGTTCTCCTACCACCTGGACAACCAGCCGCTCGTGGCGTTCCTGTGCGACCTCGCCCGCGAGCGCGGGGTGCGGCACGTCGACGCGAAGATCGACGGCGTGGAGCTGTCCGCCCCGGACTGGGTCGACCACCTGCGCACCGACGACGGCGAGCGGCTGGAGTTCGACTTCTACGTCGACTGCACCGGGTTCCGGTCGGTGCTGCTGGAGAAGGCGCTGGGCACGCCGTTCCACAGCTACTCGGACAGCCTGTTCACCGACTCGGCCGTCATCGGCAACGTCGAGCACGGCGGGTCGCTCAAGCCGTACACGTCGGCCATCACCATGGACGCGGGCTGGTGCTGGAACATCCCCACCCGCGACGCGGACCACCTCGGCTACGTGTTCAGCTCGCGGTACCTCGACGACGACCGGGCCGCGGCCGAGCTGGCCCGGCGCTTCCCCGGCGTCACCGAGCCGACGTTCATCCGGTTCCGCAGCGGACGGCACACCGAGGCGTGGCGCGGCAACGTCGTGGGCATCGGCAACGCGTTCGCGTTCGTGGAGCCGCTGGAGTCCAGCAGCCTGCTGATGATCACGCTGATGGTCATGCAGCTGACGCGGGCGCTGCCCGGCACGTGGGCGGAACCGGTCAGCCGCAGCGCGTTCAACGGCTCGCTCACCGCGAAGTGGGACGCGCTGCGGTGGTTCCTGGCCGCGCACTACCGGTTCAACCGGCGGCGCGACACGCCGTTCTGGCGGGACGCGCGAGCGGGGGTGAACGTGGACGGCCTCGAACCGCTGCTGGGCGCGTTCGCCGACGGCGCACCGCTGCAACTGCGGGACGGGTTCACCCGCGGCGCCGTGCGGGCGTCCGTGCGCACGTTCTACGACCTCCAGGCCTACGACTGCGTCCTGCTCGGCCAGGACGTGCCCGCCCGGCTGCTGCCGATCACCGAGGACGACCTGTCGGCGTGGCGGACGCGGAAGGCCGCCGCGGACGCGCTGGTCCGCACGGCGCTGCCGCAGCACGAGGCGCTGGCCGTGTTCGACAAGGAACCCCACCTGCTGACCTCGCTGTTCGAGGACGAGGACAGCTGGGCCGCGGCGAGCAGGCCGATCCGACTGGTCTGATCCGCGCACAGCTCGCGCACAGGCGAGGCACAAGGAGGACCCAGCCGGGAGCGCGACCGTCGGCACCATGACGGTTGTCGACTCCCCCGCTCCCGCCCCGACGGCACCACCCCCTCCGGCGGTCGGAGAGCCTCGCTGGGAACGCCCGGCGCTGGTCGGGCTGCTCGCCGCGACCGCCGTGCTCTACCTGTGGCGGCTCGGCGACTCCGGGTGGGCCAACGCCTACTACTCGGCCGCCGCGCAGGCCGGGGCGCGGAGCTGGGAGGCGTGGTTCTTCGGGGCGACCGACTGGGCGAACTCGATCACGGTCGACAAGACGCCCGCGGCGCTGTGGGTCATGGGGCTGTCTGCGCGGCTGTTCGGGGTGAACGCGTGGAGCATCCTGGTGCCGCAGGCGCTGATGGGCGTGGCGAGCGTCTGGCTGCTGCACGCGGCGGTGAAGCGGACGTCGGGTGCGGCGGCCGGGCTGGTCGCGGGCGCGGTGCTCGCGCTGACGCCGGTCGCGGTGCTGATGTTCCGGTTCAACAACCCGGACGCGCTGCTGGTGCTGCTGCTCGTGGCGGGCGCGTACTGCACGGTGCGGGCGGTGGAGACGGCGAGTTGGCGCTGGCTCGCGCTGGCGGGCGCGGCGGTCGGGTTCGCGTTCCTGGCGAAGATGCTCCAGGCGTTCCTGGTGCTGCCGGCCTTCGGGTCGACGTACCTGGTGTTCGCCCGCGCCACGCTGGGGAGGCGGATCGCGCACCTGGCCGCCGCGCTCGGGGCGGTGGTGGTCGCGGGCGGGTGGTGGGTCCTGGTCGTCGAGCTGGTGCCCTCCGGGTCGCGGCCGTTCATCGGCGGGTCGCAGACGAACAGCGTGCTCGAACTGACGTTGGGCTACAACGGTTTCGGCAGGCTCACCGGTGACGAGGTGGGCAGTGTCGGCGGCGGTGCCGGTGGTGGTTGGGGGTCCACCGGGTGGTTCCGGTTGTTCGGCGGCGAGATGGGCGACCAGATCGCGTGGCTGCTGCCCGCCGCCGTGGTGCTGCTCGTCGCGGGGTGGTGGGCCGGTGACCGGGCCTCCCGCGCGGGATTGTCGTTGTGGGGTGGCTGGTCGCTGGTCACCGCCGCCGTCTTCAGCTACATGAACGGGATCATCCACGGGTACTACACGGTGGCGTTGGCGCCCGCGATCGGTGCGATCGTCGGGATCGGGGCCACGGCGCTGTGGCGTCGGCGGAGCGATCCGGTGGCGCTCGCCGGGTTGTCCGGGGCGGTGGCGCTGGCGGCGTTGCAGGCCTACCTGCTGCTGACCTCGTGGTCCGGCACGTTCGCGATCGTCGTGCTGGTGCTGGGGTTCCTCGCCGCCGCCGGGTTCTTCTTCAGCCCCAAGGTGTTCGTGCCGGTCGCCCTCGTCGCCGCGCTGATCGGGCCGGGCGCCTACTCGGTCGCGACCGCGGCCACTCCGCACTCCGGGGCGATCCCGTCCGCCGGTCCGGCGGGCACGGGTGGGTTCCGCGGTGGCGGCGGGATGGGTGGGGGCATGGGCGGTCTGTTGAGCGCGCCGACACCAGGTGCCGAGCTGGTCTCGTTGCTGCGGTCGGGCTCGCGGACCTGGGCCGCCGCCGCGGTGGGGTCGAACAACGCCGCGGGCTACCAGTTGGGCAGCGGTGTGCCGGTGATGGCCGTGGGCGGGTTCAACGGGACCGATCCGGCTCCCACGCTCGCCGAGTTCCAGCGGCTCGTGGCGGACGGGAGGATCCACTACTTCCTCGGCGGGGCCGGTATGTCCGGATCCACCGGAAGTGACGCGGCGCAGGAGATCGCGGCCTGGGTCCAGCAGAACTTCGACGCGTCCACGGTGGACGGTGTGGCCGTCCACGACCTCACAGTCGGCGCACAGCGATGACACACGGAGCACCCAGCCCCGGCCCCGAGGTTGGGCTCATGACACTCACGACGCTGCGGCCCGGTGCGACCCCCATCGCGACGAACACCAAGACCCCCGTCCTGGACGTGGTGGTGCCGGTGTTCAACGAGGAGGTGGACCTCGGACCGTGCGTGCGCAGACTGCACGCCGACCTGGTCCGGACCTCGCCGTACCCCTTCCGGATCACCATCGCGGACAACGCCAGCACGGACGGGACCGCCGCGGTCGCCGAGGCGCTCGTGGACGAGCTGCCCGAGGTCGTGGTGGTGCACCTGGAGCAGAAGGGCCGAGGGCGGGCGCTGCACCAGGTGTGGCTCGCGTCCGACGCGCCGGTGCTGGCGTACATGGACGTCGACCTGTCGACGGACCTGGCCGCGTTGCCGCCGTTGATCGCCCCGCTGATCTCCGGGCACTCCGACATCGCGATCGGCAGCAGGCTGGCCCGCGGCGCTCGGGTGGTGCGCGGGCCGAAGCGGGAGTTCATCTCGCGGTGCTACAACCTGCTGCTGCGCGGGACGCTGGCGACGCGGTTCTCCGACGCGCAGTGCGGGTTCAAGGCCATTCGCGCCGACGTCGCCAAGCGGCTCCTGCCGCACGTCGTGGACACCGGCTGGTTCTTCGACACCGAACTGCTGGTGCTGGGCGAACGCGCGGGCCTGCGCATCCACGAGGTCCCGGTGGACTGGGTGGACGACCCGGACAGCCGGGTCGACATCGTGTCCACCGCGATGGCCGACCTCAAGGGCGTGGCCCGGCTGGGGCGGGCGCTGGCGACCGGCGGGCTGCCGATCGCGGAACTCCGCCAGCAGCTCGGCCGTGAGCCGTTGGAGAGCAAGACCCCCGGTGTGCCGACGGGTCTGCTGCGCCAGCTCGTCCGGTTCGGGGCGATCGGCGTGACCAGCACCCTGGCCTACCTGCTGCTGTTCCTGCTGCTGCGCGGCGGGCTGGGGGCGCAGGGCGCGAACCTGGTGGCGCTGCTCGTCACCGCCGTCGCGAACACCGCCGCCAACCGCCGCTTCACGTTCGGCGTGCGCGGCCGGCACGGCGCGGGCCGCCACCAGTTCGAGGGGCTGATCGTGTTCGGTCTCGGGCTGGCGCTGACCAGCGGGTCGCTCGCGCTGCTGCACGGCTCCACCGATCCCGGCCAGGTCGCCGAGGTCGCCGCCGTCGTCGGCGCCAACCTGGTCGCCACCGTGTTGCGCTTCCTGCTGCTGCGCAACTGGGTGTTCCGCTCCCGTCCCCTTCCGACTCCCCTGGAGAACAACTGATGACCACGACGTTGTCGCCGAGCGCGACTACCGTCGCCCCCGTGGTTCCGGCACCCCGGCGCGATCCCCGGTGGGTCAGGCCCGCGTTCTTCGCACTGCTCGCGGCCACCGCGGTGCTGTTCCTGTGGAACCTGTCGGCTTCGGGCTACGGCAACGGGTTCTACGCCGCCGCGACCCAGTCCGCCACGCACAGCTGGAAGGCGTGGCTGTTCGGGTCGCTCGACTCCGGCAACGTGCTGACGGTCGACAAGCCACCGGCCTTCCTGTGGGTCAGCGGCCTGTTCGCACGGGTCTTCGGGTTCTCCGGCTGGACGGTGCTGGCGCCGCAGGCGCTGGAGGGCGTCGCGGCCGTGGGCCTGTTGTACGCCACGGTGAAGCGCACCTCGGGCCCGGTCGCCGGGCTGTTCGCCGGTGCGGCGCTGGCGTTGACGCCGGTCGCGACGCTGGTGTTCCGGTTCAACCTGCCGGACGCCCTGCTGGTGCTGCTGATGATCGCCGCCGCGTACTGCGTGGTCCGGTCGCTGGAGAAGGCGAGCCCGCTGTGGATCGCGCTCGCCGGCGCGGCGATCGGGTTCGCGTTCCTGACGAAGATGGGCCAGGCGCTGCTGGTGCTGCCCGCGCTGGGGCTCGTGCACCTGATCGCCGCCCCGACCGGACTCGGCAGGAGGCTGCTGCACCTGCTGGGGGCCGCCGCCGCGATGATCGTGTCGGCGGGCTGGTTCATCGTGCTGGTCGAGCTGTGGCCCGCCGACTCGCGGCCCTACATCGGCGGTTCGACCAACGACAGCCTGTGGGAGCTGGCCGTCGGCTACAACGGTCTCGGCCGGCTGTTCGGCCAGGGCGGAGGAGGAGGCGCCGTCATGACCGGTGGTGCTGGGAACACCGGCTTCGGCGGCGCGTCGGGGATCGGCCGGATGTTCGGCGCGAGCTTCGGCAGCGAGGTGTCGTGGCTGCTGCCCGCCGCGCTGATCGGCCTGGTCGCCGGGCTGTGGTTCACCCGCCGCTCACCGCGCACCAGCCGGACGCGGGCCGCGCTGATCCTGTGGGGCGGCTGGATGGTCGTCACGGCGCTGGTGTTCAGCTTCATGAGCGGCATCATCCACCCGTACTACAGCGTCGCCCTGGCGCCGGGGATCGTCGGCACGGTCGCGATCTCCGGTCGTGAGCTGTGGCGCGGCCGGGCCCACACGCCCGTGCGGATCGCGTTGGCGGCGATGGTCGCGGCGACCGGGTTCTGGAGCTTCGCGCTGCTCGACCGGGTGCCGGAGTGGCTGCCGTTCGTGCGGTGGACCACCGCGGTGGTGACGGTCGTCGTCGCCACGGTGATCGTCCTCGGCGTCACGCGGGCCAGGAAGGCCGTGCTGACCGGTGTGCTGGTGGCCGGGCTGCTCGGCACCGTCTCGTACTCTGCGGCCACGGCGGCGGCCTCGCACAGCGGCTCCATCCCGGTGTCCGGCCCCGCGGACTACGTCTCCGGTGGCATGGGTGGCGGTCCGGGCGAGGAGTCGACCGGGAGCGGGCTGACCGAGCTGCTCAAGGGCACGAGCACCCTGTGGGCGGCGGCGACCGTCGGCTCGCAGAGCGCCGCGAGCCTGGAACTGGCCACCGGCAAGGCCGTGATCGGCATCGGCGGCTGGAGCGGGTCCGACCCGGCGCCGACGCTGGCCGAGTTCCAGCGGTACGTGGCCGACGGGAAGATCGGGTACTACGTGCCGGGCGGACGCGGCGGGTTCGGCGGCGCGGGCGGCAGCGGCGAGATCGCCACGTGGGTGGAGGCCAACTTCACCGCCGTGGAGGTCGACGGGACCACCGTCTACGACCTGGGCGAGTAGTCCACCGGGGCGCGCGCGTGGCCACCGGGCCGCGCGCGCGTCCTCACGTCCGGGGCCGGGCGGTGGACGCGCGCTCGACCAGGTCGACGCCGATCGTGACCGGCTCGCGGGGCTGCTCGCCGCCCTCGATGGAGCCGATCAGCATCCGCACGGCCGTGGCCGCCTTCTCGCCGATGTCCTGGGCGACCGTCGTCAGCTTCGGCGTGACGTACGCGCACAGGTCCAGGTTGTCGAAGCCGATCACCGAGAGGTCGTCCGGCACGGTCGCGCCGCTGTCCGCCACCCCCTCCATGATCCCGATCGCGAGGATGTCCGCGGTCGCGAACACGGCGGTGGCGCTCGGGTGCGCGGCGAGCAGCCGCCGCCCCACCTCCAGGCCGTCGGCGTGCGTGGTGTTGACCGTCTCGATGAGCCCGTCGTCCCAGGTCAGGCCAGCCTCGGCGAACGCGTGCAGGAACCCCTCGAACCGCTGGTGCACCACGCCGACGTCGGAGAACGCCGGGCCCGCGAACAGGATCCGCCGGTGCCCGAGGCCGATCAGGTGCTCGGCGGCGAGCCTGGCCCCCGCGAAGTCGTCCGCGCGGACGCCCGTGGTGATCCGGTTCTCGGAGTAGCTGTCGACGGCGAGCACGCGGACGCCGCCGATCGTGGCCTTGGTGAGCCGGTCCAGCTCCTCGTCCAGGAACCCCAGCAGCACCGCGCCGTCCAGGCTCCACGACTGGAGCGCCTCGGTCACCTCGTCCGGGTGCGCGATGCCGCGCAGCAGCAGGTGGTAGCCGCGCTTGCGCAGCTCGCGCTCGATCTGGCCCGCGATGGCGACGTTGTGCGGGCTGATCATCATGCTGTCCTCGTCGGCCGCGGGCACCAGCAGCCCGATCAGCCGGGACGACTTGGCCGCGAGGCTGCGCGCGGACGCGCTGGGCACGTAGCCGCGCTCGGCCACGATCCGCCGCACGCGCTCGATCGTCTCCGGCGAGACGCGGGCCTTGTTGCCGTTGACGACGTTCGACACGGTCATCATGCTCACGCCCGCCTCGTCGGCGATGTCCCGCAGGGTGACCCGCACCTGTCGAACTCCTCTCGTCCGGCATCCCAGGATACGACGCCCCCTCGCGGCGGAGGACCGGTTCCACCGTTGACAGGGTGCCGGGGGTCACATTACCGTCCCTCTAGGTGGAGCGCTAAACCTAGTCCGCGGATCGAGCGGCCGGAGCGTCCACGGTGACCAGCCGTCCGGGATGGAGCTTCGTGAGCACCAGCACATCGACCTTTGTCCGCAACGATTCCACCGAATCGACCGGGTGGTGGCGCACCGCCGTCATCTACCAGGTGTACCCGCGCAGCTTCGCCGACGGGAACGGCGACGGCACCGGCGACCTGGCGGGCGTGCGCTCCCGCCTGCCGTACCTGGCCTCCCTCGGCGTGGACGCGATCTGGTTCACGCCCTGGTACTCCTCACCGCTGGCCGACGGCGGCTACGACGTGGCCGACTACCGGGCGATCGACCCGGCGTTCGGCACGCTGGAGGAGGCCGAGTCGCTGATCGCCGAGGCGGCGGCGCTGGGCATCCGCACCATCGTCGACATCGTGCCCAACCACGTGTCCGACCAGCACGAGTGGTTCCGCGCCGCGCTCGCCGCGGGGCCCGGATCCCCCGAGCGGCAGCGGTTCTGGTTCCGCGAGGGCGGTGGACCGGACGGCTCGGAGCCGCCGACGGACTGGGTGTCGAGCTTCTCCGGCGGCACCTGGACGCGGACGGTGAACGCCGACGGCTCGCCCGGCGAGTGGTACCTGCACCTGTTCGCGCCGCAGCAGCCGGACCTGAACTGGAACCACCCCGACGTGCGGCGCGAGCACGAGGACGTGCTGCGGTTCTGGTTCGACCGGGGGGTCGCGGGCATCCGGATCGACTCGGCCACCATGCCGGTCAAGGATCCCGAGCTCCCCGAGCTGGTCGGCGAGCAGCGGCCCGGAGAGCACCCGTTCGTCGACCGCGACGAGCTGCACGACATCTACCGCGGCTGGCGCGCGGTCGCGGACTCCTACGAGGAGCCGCGGGTGCTGGTCGGCGAGATCTGGCTGGCCGACCAGCACCGGTTCGCCCGCTACCTGCGGCCCGACGAGATGCACACCGCGTTCAACTTCGACTTCATGATGCGGCCGTGGGACCCCGATCAGCTCCGGGCCTCGATCCGGTCCACCGTGGAGGCCCACCGGCCGGTCGGCGCGCCGCCGACGTGGACGCTGTCGAACCACGACGTCACCCGGCCGGTGACCCGCTACGGCCGGGAGGACAGCTCGTTCGGCTTCGCCGCGCGGCGGTTCGGCATCCCGACGGACCTGGCGACGGGTCGCCGCCGGGCACGGGCCGCCGCGCTGCTGACCGGCGCGCTGCCCGGTTCGCTCTACCTGTACCAGGGCGACGAACTCGGCCTGCCCGAGGTGGAGGACCTGCCGCTCGACGCCCTCCAGGACCCGATGCACTTCCGGTCCGACGGCGTCGACCCCGGCCGCGACGGCTGCCGCGTGCCGCTGCCGTGGACCGCCCACGGTCCGTCGTTCGGGTTCGGCGACGGCGGCTCGTGGCTGCCGCAGCCGACCGGGTGGGGCGAGTACTCGGTGTCGTCGCAAGAGGACGATCCCGACTCGGTCCTCTCGCTGTACCGCCGGATGCTGGCGATCCGGCGCACCGAACCCGCGCTGCTCGGCGGGTCGTTCGACTGGCTGGGGTCCGACGGAGGGGTCCTGGCCTTCCGCCGCGGCGGCGACCTCGTGTGCCTGGTGAACCTCGGGCCCGCGACCGCGCTGCCCCCGCACACCTCCGTCCTGCTCGCCAGCGGCGACCTGGACGGCGACCTCCTGCCCACCGACACAGCCGTCTGGCTGCGTTCCTGAGAGATCCGCCCCTGGAGGGACGATGAAGTCCATCGCTGTTCTGGCGGTCGCCACCGCCGTGCTGGCCGCGTGTTCCGGCGGTGGCGCGCGGAGCGCCGACGGGAGGACCGTCGTGACCGTCTCGCTCGACCCCGGCCTCGAACAGGGGGCGGTCGACGCGTTCAACGCCCGCGTGGCGCGGTTCGAGTCGGCGAACCCCGCGATCGACCTCGTGCCGCGCGAGTACGAGTGGGACGCGACCACGTTCACCACGCAGCTCGCCGGTGGAACGCTGCCGGACGTGTTCACCGTGCCCTTCACCGACGGACGCGGCTTGATCGAGCGCGAGCAGATCGCGGACATCAGCGGCGAGGTAGCCGGGCTGCCGTACGCGGGGAAGTTCAACGAGGAGGTCGCCAAGGCCGGGTCGGCCGACGACGGGAGGATGTGGGCGGTGCCGATCGCCGCCCACGGCCAGGCGCTGCACTACAACCGGACGCTGTTCACGCAGGCCGGTCTGGACCCGGACGAGCCGCCGACGTCGTGGGAGGGGATCCGGTCGGCCGCCAGGCAGATCTCGGAGAAGACCGGGCAGGCCGGGTTCGCGATGATGACCAGCGGCAACACCGGCGGCTGGATCGCGACCACGCTGGCCTACGCGTTCGGCGGGCGCACGGAGAAGCTGGAGGGCGACACCGCGAAGTCCACCGCGGACAGCGCGGGGATGGTGAAGGCCCTCCAGGCGGTCAAGGCCATGCGGTGGGACGACAACAGCATGGGCGCGAACTTCCTGTACGAGTGGGGAACCATCAACCAGGACTTCGCGGCGGGCCGGATCGGCATGTACGTCTCCGGCGGCGGCAACTACGGGTCGCTCAAGGCCCAGAACGCGATGAAGCCGGAGGACTACGGCGTGACGGCTCTGCCGCTGACCGGTGGCCCGGACGCGGGCGTGCTGGGCGGCGGCACGCTCGCGGCGGTCAGCGCCGGGGCGTCCGACCCGGTCAGGGCGGCGGCCGTGGAGTGGATCGACTTCTACTACCTGGAGAAGCTGACGAACGAGGACGCGGCCGTGGCCGACGCGAAGACCACCGCGGACTCCGGCCAGGCCGTCGGATCGCCCGAGCTGCCGGTCTTCGACAAGGCCGCGTTCGACGAGCGGATGACGTGGATCGCCCAGTACGTCAACGTCCCGGTGGAGCAGATGACGCCGTACACGGACAGGATGTTCGACCAGCCGCTGGTGCCCGAGCCGACCCGCTCCACCCAGCAGGTGTACGCGCTGCTCGACCCGGTCGTGCAGGCCGTGCTCACCGACCGCGGCGCGGACGTCGGCGCCCTGCTGAGCGGGGTCCAGGTCCAGGCGCAAGCGCTGCTGGACCGGAGGTGACCGCGCCGCCGTCGCTGGACGCGGCACAGCCGGTGGCCGCCGCCGTCCAGCCCGCCGTGCCCGTCCGGCGCCGTCCCCGGCGCTCGCCGGTCACGTGGGTGCGCGGCGGCGGGCTGGGCCCGGTGGTGTTCCTGCTGCCGATGCTGGTGGTGTTCGGGCTGTTCTCCTGGGCCCCGATCGTGCAGACGGTCGTGATGAGCGTCCAGGAGACCAACCTGGTCACCGACCCGACGTTCGTGGGACTGGACAACTTCCGGGCCGTGCTGGCCGATCCGCTGCTGTGGACGGCCGTGCGGAACACCCTGTGGTTCGCGGTGCTGGCCCTGCTGCTGGGCTACCCGGTCCCGCTGGTGGCGGCGGTCCTGATGAGCGAGGTGCGCCGGTTCAAGGGCCTGTACAGCACGCTGGCGTACCTGCCGGTGGTGATCCCGCCGGTGGTCGCGGTGCTGCTGTGGAAGTTCTTCTACGACGCGAGCCCCGGCGGCGTGTTCAACACGCTGCTGGGGGCCGTGGGGCTCGGTCCGGTGCCGTGGTTGCAGGACGCGAGCACGGCGATGGTGTCGCTGGTGGTCGAGGCGACGTGGGCGGCGGCGGGCGGCACGATCATCATCTACCTCGCCGCGCTGACCGGTGTCCCGCCCGAGCAGTACGAGGCCGCCGAGATCGACGGCGCGTCGGTGTGGGGCAAGGTCTGGCACGTCACCCTGCCCCGGTTGCGCGGGGTCCTGCTGATCACGTTCATCCTCCAGGTCGTCGGCACGGCCCAGGTGTTCCTGGAACCGTTCCTGTTCACCGGTGGCGGTCCGGCCAACTCCACCACGACGATCCTGCTGCTGATCTACGACTACGCCTTCGCCAACAGCCTCGGCGGCGACTACGGCTCCGCGACCGCGCTGAGCCTGCTGCTCGCCGTGGTGCTGGGGATCCTGTCGGCGGTCTACTTCCGGCTCACCCGTTCCTGGAGCGCGTCATGACCGACCGCGGAGTGCTCTCCTCCTTCGACTGGGGCAGGCGCCGGGTGCGCGGCACGGCCCGCGCGGTGCACGCCGTCCTGCTGGCGCTGCTGTTCCTCGCGGGCCTCGGTCCGGTGCTGTGGCTGGCGAAGTCGGCGATCACGCCGACGCAGGACACCCTGCGCGACCCGCTCGCGCTGTGGCCCACCGGGTTCGACTTCGCGAACCTGGCCACGGCGTGGACGCGGGTGAGGATCGACGAGTACTTCCTCAACACGGTGTGGATCGCGGCGGGCGCGTGGCTGGTGCAGCTGGTGGTCGCGACGACGGCGGGCTTCGCCCTGTCCGTGCTGCGCCCGCGCTACCGCGGGGTGGTGTCGGGTGTGGTGCTGGCGACGCTGTTCGTGCCGTCGGTGGTGCTGCTGGTGCCGCTGTACCTGACCGTGGTCGACCTGTCGATGATCAACACTTTCTGGGCGGTGTGGCTGCCCGCGGGGGCGAACGCGTTCAACGTCCTGCTGGTGCGGCGGTTCTTCGACAACCTGCCCCGCGAGGTCTTCGAGGCCGCGCGCGTCGACGGAGCGGGCCCCTTCCGGCTGTTCTGGTCGATCGTGCTCCCCCTGTCGCGGCCGATCCTCGGGGTGGTGTCGGTGTTCGCCGTCATCGCCGCGTGGAAGGACTTCCTCTGGCCGATGCTCGTCCTGCCCGACCCGGCCGTCCAGCCGCTGTCGGTGCGGCTGCCCGCGTTGCAGCGCTTCATCGAGCTCGACGTGTTCCTCGCCGCGCTCGCCATCTCCACGGTGATCCCCGTCGCCCTCTTCCTCGCCTTCCAGCGCCTCTTCCTCAACGGCGGCGCGCTGTCCGGCGCGGTCAAGGGCTGAGCCCCCAACGGAACGGATGGACTCGTGAACACACCCCGGCGCCACGGACGTCGCCTCGTCACCCTGCTGGCGCTGACCGCGCTGGCCCTCTCCCCCGTCGTCGACGCGCGCGCGGCGACCACCCGCGTGGAAGCCGAGCGCGCCACGCTCTCCGGCGGCGCGACCACCGCGACCGACCACCCAGGCCACAGCGGCACCGGCTTCGTCGGCGGCTTCACCGACGGCAACAGGGGCACGGCGAGGGCCGCCTTCCCCGTGACCGTCACGGCGGGGACGTACTCGCTGGTCCTGGGCTACGCCAACGGCACCGGCTCGACCAGGACCCTGACGCTGACCGTCGACGGCGGCGCGGCGCGGCAGGTCTCCCTACCCCCGACGGCGGGCTGGGACACCTGGGGCACCTCCGGCACGAGCGTGGCGCTGGGCGCGGGCGACCACTCCATCGCCTACTCGTTCGGCTCGGCCGACAACGGCAACGTGAACGTCGACTACCTCGACGTCGTGGCGGCCACCCCGGACGGCGGTCCGCCGCACGAGGCCGAGAACGCCGCCCTGTCCGGTGGCGCGGTCGTCGCGAGCGACCACCCCGGCTACACCGGGACCGGTTTCGTGGGCGGCTACACCGACGCCGACAAGGGCCGGGCCCGCACCACGTTCCAGGTGACCACCACGTCCGGCGACCAGTCGCTCGACCTGCGGTACGCCAACGGCACGGGCACGGCGATGACGCTGTCGCTCTACGTCGACGGCGCCAGGGCGCGGCAGGTGTCCCTGCCCGCCACGGCGAACTGGGACACCTGGGGCACCGCGTCCGAGGCGGTCGCGCTGCCGGCGGGGTCCCACTCCGTCGCCTACGCCTTCGACACCACCGACTCCGGCAACGTCAACCTCGACAGCCTCGCGGTGAACCCGGTCGTCGTGGCGCCGCCCGCCGGGCCGGGCGAGGCCGAATCGGCGTTCCTGTCCGGTGGCGCGACCACGGCCACCGCCACGTCCGGCTTCAGCGGCTCCGGCTACGTCACGGGCTTCGGCACGAGCGGCGCCCGCGTCGTCCGCACGGTCTCGATGCCCGCCGCGGGCACGGCGACCGCCACGGTCCGCTTCGCCAACACCAGCGGCTCGTCCCGGACGCTCGCGGTGTCGGCCAACGGCCGGGACGCGGGCACCGCGACCCTCGCCTCGGGCACGGGCTGGCGCACCACCGCCGTCACCGTCCCGCTGCGCGCGGGCCTGAACACCCTGGCGCTCACCGGAACCGGCGGTGACGTGCTCGTCGACAGCGTCGTGGTCGCGAACGAGGCCGCGCTCGCCGCCCGCGGCGCGACGGTGCCCTACACGCAGTACGAGGCGGAGGCGGGCAGCACCACCGGAACCGTGCTCGCGGCCGACCGCACCTTCAAGACCGTGCAGTCGGAGTCCAGCGGCAGGCGCGCGGTGCGCCTGACCACCGGCCAGTCCGTCAGCGTCACGCTCACCAGGCCCGCCAACGCGATCGTCGTCCGCTACTCGATCCCGGACAGCGCGGACGGCGCGGGCCAGACCGCCCCGCTGGCCGTGTACGCCAACGGGACCAAGAGGCAGGACCTCACCCTGACCTCGGCCTACAGCTGGGTCTACGGCGCGTACCCGTACACGAACAACCCGGCCGAGGGCGACGCCCACCACTTCTACGACGAGACCCGCGCGATCGTCGGCGACCTGCCCGCGGGCACGGTCCTCATGCTCCGGAAGGACTCCGGCTCCGCCGCGCACGTCGACGTCGACCTGATCGACGCCGAGGTGGCCCCGGCCGCGGCCACCGCTCCCGAGGGCGCGCTGAACGTCACGGCCTACGGCGCCGTCCCCGACAACGGGTCCGACGCCACCGCGGCGATCAGGTCCGCGATCTCGGCGGCCTCGGCGCAGGACAAGCCGCTGTTCATCCCGGCGGGCACGTTCCGGATCACCGCGGCGATCACCGTCGCCAACGTGCGGATCTTCGGCGCGGGCCCGTGGCACACGGTCGTCCAGGGCACCGCCGCCCGCGGCGGCTTCCTCGCCACCGGCGGCAACGTCACCATCGCGGACCTCGCCGTCTTCGGCGACGTGAGGACCAGGCTGGACAACGCCTCCGACACCGCGGTCGAGGGCAACTTCGGCACCGGCTCGCTGGTGCAGAACGTCTGGGTCGAGCACACCAAGACCGGTCTGTGGCCGGACTCGGGCACCAACGGCCTGTACGTGGTGGGGGTGCGCGTCCGCGACACCTTCGCCGACGGCGTGAACATCCACGCCAAGGACGGCCCGACCACGAACGTCCGCGTCGACCAGTCGTCCTTCCGCAACACCGGCGACGACGCGCTGGCGATGTTCTCCGAGGGCCGGCCGGTGGTCGGCGGCGCCTACACGTTCAACACCGTGCAGAGCCCGCTGCTGGCCAACGGGATCGGCGTCTACGGCGGCACCGGCAACCGGGCCGAGGACAACCTGGTCAGCGACACGGTGACCGGATCGGCGGGCATCGCGATCAGCACCAGGTTCAACCCGACGCCCTTCACCGGCACCACCTCCGTGCGGCGCAACACGCTGCTGCGCACCGGTGGCCTCGAACCGAACTGGGGCGCGCGGCTCGGCGCGCTGTGGATCTACGCCGACACCGGGGACATCACCGCGCCGATCGCGGTGTCGGACATGACCATCACCGACAGCACCTACCAGGGTCTGCTGCTCAGCTTCCAGAAGACCATCACCGGCATCAGCTTCGACCGCGTGACGATCGCCGGGGCGGGCACCCACGGGATCGAGCTGAACGCCGCGGGCAGCGCGTCGATCTCCAACACGACCGTCTCCGGCGCGGCGTCGGGCGGCCTGCTCAACTCCACCGGCTACACGCTGAACAGGGGCGGCGGCAACTCGGGCTTCTGAGTCCCCTCCGCCGGGCCACCCCGCCTCCGGGCGGGGTGGCCCGGCGGCGCGCCGTCACCCGTGTGGCCCAGGGACGGCGCCGACGGAGAACCGGGACGTGCCAACCGATCGCGCGGCGCGGGGACGGCCGTGCCGGCGTCGGGGCGACGGTGACCAGCCGGTTCTCGACCGTGCGGAGCCGCGGGACCGACGTGGGTCCGCCGCGGTCGTCCCGCTCTTCCGGTTGGCGGGCGCCCACGGGTGTGATTCCGGACTGATCGGGGTCACACTGGGGTATCCCGCCGACGAACGAGGGACTGAGGCGGATGGCTCTGGAAGCGCGTGACCTGGTCGTGGTGGGAGCCTCGGCGGGAGGTGTGGAGGCGCTGCGCGCTTTCGTCGCCGGTCTACCGGCCGACCTGCCCGCGGCCGTCGTCGTCGTGCTGCACCTGCCCGCGGGCGGGACCAGCGCGCTGCCCGCCATCCTGGACCGCAGCGGCCCGCTGCCCGCCGTGAGCGCGCGGCACGGCACGGAACTGGAACCCGGCCGGATCCACGTGGCACCGCCCGACCACCACGTCGTGGTGGAGGACGGGGCGCTGACGCTGTCGCACGGGCCGACGGAGAACGGGCACCGGCCCGCCGTGGACACGCTGTTCCGGTCCGCCGCGATGGCCAGGGGGCCGGGGGTGATCGGGATCGTGCTGTCCGGGGCGCTCGACGACGGGACGGCGGGCATGGTCGCCGTGGCGGCGCGGGGCGGGGTGACGATGGCGCAGGACCTGGAGGACGCGCTGTACCGGGGGATGCCGGGCAGCGTGATGAGGCACGTGCGGGTGGACCACGTGCTGCCCGCGAGCAGGCTGGGCGACGCCGTGCGCCGCCACGCGGGT
Organism: Umezawaea sp.; assembly: GCF_057122925.1. Classification (NCBI taxonomy): domain Bacteria; kingdom Bacillati; phylum Actinomycetota; class Actinomycetes; order Pseudonocardiales; family Pseudonocardiaceae; genus Umezawaea; species Umezawaea sp. The sequence continues at coordinate 75,207 of NZ_DBNGPQ010000071.1, forward strand.
GAACTGGTGGAGACCTCCGACCTGCCCGCGCCGTCGCCGCTGCTGCGGTTGGAGGCCGGGTTCTCGGCGCGGAGGTCCGACGAGGTGAACGGGGTGGACGAGGTGGGTCAACCGTCCGGCTTCAGCTGCCCCGACTGCGGGGGCACGCTCCTCGAACTGGACGCCGAACGGACGAGGTACCGCTGCCGAGTGGGTCACGCTTGGACCGCCGACGCGCTGTTGGACGCTCAAGCAGGCACACTGGAGCGTGCGCTGTGGACCGCGCTGCGCACGTTGGAGGAAAAGGTGAGCCTGGCCCGCAAGCTGCGGAGGGACGCCCTCAACCGGGGCAGTGAGAGGCTCGCGGAGCGGTACGCGCGAACCGAGGAGGAATCCGCGCACGCCGCTGACGTGCTGCGGCGCTACCTGTTGTCCGACTCCGTCGGCGAGCAGGCCCGATCCGACCGTCCCTCGTGATCACGCTCGGGTTGTCGTCCGAGGAGGGCGCGACCGTGGTGCGGGCGACGGGCAGGCTGGACCTGTCGAGCTACGCGCAGTTCCGCGACGGGCTGCTGAAGTGCGCGGTCACCGAGCCGACGGCGATCATCGTGCACCTGCTCGACGGGTTCGACGCCTCGGGGACCGCCGAGCTGAGCGTGTTCGCGACGGTGTGGATGCGGGTGTCGGAGTGGCCGGGGGTGCCGGTGATGGTCGTCGCCGACGACGTGCTGCGCACGACCCTGGAGCTGAACGGCATCGCCAGGTTCGTGCCGCAGTACCCGACGGTGCGGCTGGCGCTGGACGCGGTCGGCGCGCCGAGGGCGCGGCGCAGGCACGAGGTCCAGCTGCCCTTCTCCACGGCGACGCCCCGGCTCGCGCGGGGCTTCGTGCGGGACACCTGCGAGCGGTGGGGCCTGCTCGGCATCCTCGACGACGCGGTGCTGGTCACGAGCGAGCTGGTGGAGAACGCCGTGCGGCACGCGAAGGCCGCGCCGTCCCTGCGGCTGGAACTGCGGCCCGGCCAGTTCGCCATAGCCGTGCGCGACGACCACCCGTCCCCACCGAGGCCGCGTCCGCTGACCTCCGACCGACCGGGCGGACGGGGTCTGCCCCTGGTGGCGGCGTTGAGCAAGACGTGGGGCGTGTCACCGACCCCGCGCGGCGGGAAGGTGGTCTGGGCGGTGCTGCCGCTCGCCGACAGCGCGATGACGAGCGAGTAGCGTTGTCCGCCGTGACGGACCGCAGGCCAGAGCACGACAGCGACTTCGAAGAGGTGCTCGTCTACCTCAAGGAGTCGAGGGGTTTCGACTTCACCGGGTACAAGCGCACGAGCCTGATGCGGCGCGTCGCGCACCGGATGAACCAGGTGTCGATCAGCGACCACGCGGACTACATCGACTACCTCCAGCTGAACCCCGACGAGTTCAACGCGCTGTTCAACACGATCCTGATCAACGTCACGGGGTTCTTCCGCGACCCGGAGGCGTGGGACTGCCTGCGGGACGAGGTCATCCCGTCGATGCTGGCCGAACGCGCCCCGGAGGACCCGATCCGCGTGTGGAGCGCGGGCTGCGCGTCGGGCGAGGAGGCGTACAGCATCGCCATCGTGCTGGCCGAGGCGCTGGGGCCGGACCAGTTCCGGCAGCGGGTGAAGATCTACGCGACGGACGTGGACGACGAGGCCCTCGGCCAGGCCCGGCAGGCGACCTACTCGGCCAGGGAGCTGGAGGGTCTGGCCCCGGAGCTGCTGGAGAAGTACTTCGAGCCGCACGAGGGCCGGTTCTCGTTCCGCAAGGACCTGCGGCGCACGGTCATCTTCGGCCGCAACGACCTGGTGCAGGACGCGCCGATCTCGCGGATCGACCTGCTGATCTGCCGCAACACGCTGATGTACTTCACCCAGGAGACGCAGGCGAAGATCCTGGGGCGCTTCCACTTCGCGCTGGTGCCGCGCGGTGTGCTGTTCCTCGGCAAGGCCGAGATGCTGCTCAGCCACACCCGGATCTTCGACTCCGTCGACCTCAAGCGGCGGATCTTCCGGCGGGCCTCGAACGGCACCGGCGCCTCGCACTTCGTGACGCACGCGTTCGTGCAGGACCGGCGGATCGACATCAGCGGCCTCGACCAGCTGCGCGAGCTGGGCTTCTCCGCGAGTCCGGTCGCGCAGGTCGTGGTGACGAGCGACGACGTGGTAGCGCTGGTCAACCACCAGGCGGAGGCGACGTTCGGCCTCTCCGGCAAGGACGTCGGCAGGCCGCTGCGCGACCTCGACCTGTCCTACCGGCCGGTCGAGCTGCGCGGCTACGTCGACCAGGCCAGGCTGGAACGGCGGGCGCTGCGCGTCAAGGACGTCGAGTGGGCCCGCAGTCCCGGCGAGACCATGTGGTTCGAGGTCCACGTCAACCCGCTCGTCGACTCCGGCAACGGGATCCTCGGCGTCTCCATCGTGTTCCACGACGTCAGCGCCGCACGGCGGCTGCTGGAGGAGTTGGAGCAGGCGAACCACCAGCTCGAAGCGGCCTACGAGGAGCTCCAGTCGACCAACGAGGAGCTGGAGACCACCAACGAGGAACTCCAGTCCACCGTGGAGGAACTGGAGACGACCAACGAGGAGCTCCAGTCCACGAACGAGGAACTGGAGACGATGAACGAGGAGCTCCAGTCGACCAACGACGAGCTCCAGGCCATGAACGACACGCTGCGCGACCGCAGCGGCGAACTGGACCAGGTCAACGGCTTCCTGGAGTCGATCCTCACGTCGCTGCGCGCGGGCGTCGTCGTGCTGGACCTGGAGATGCGCGTCCTGGCCTGGAACCGCGGTGCCGAGGAGCTGTGGGGCGTGCGGCGGGACGAGGCCGAGGGCATGCACCTGCTGAACCTCGACATCGGCCTGCCGCTGCCGGAACTCCGGCCGGTCGTCCGCCAGGCGCTCGCCGACGGCTCGTTCACCACGCAGGTGAAGGTCGACGCGATCAACCGCCGCGGCCGGGACGTGCACGTCCGCATCGTGTGCAGCTCGCTGCGGTCGAGCACCGGGGAGCCGAACGGCGCGATCCTGGTGATGGAGCAGCAGGAGTAGCGGGGCCGGGGCGGTGTCGACGGCGCCGGTCACCGCTCCCGCGCAGGGGTGGACCGCTGTGAGAGCGGTGGACGTGGCGCGGAGCGTGCGGCCGGTGATCGCGTGCGGCGGCAGGGGCGTGGACGCGGAGGAGCGAACGGTGCCGGGCGCCGCACTGCGAGGGGTGGCCCTGGACCGCGCCGACCCGCGGGCTTCCGCGGTGCGCGCTGACGCGCGGCTCCGGCCGTGATCGGGGGTTCAACGGCTTGACGGGGCACCGGGCTCCGCGGTGACCAGGTCAGGACGTGCCGCGGGCGGCAGGACTAGCAGGCAGCGGCCACGTCGCGCAGGATCACGAACTCGCGCAGCAGGTCCGTCAGCTCCAGGGGCCGCAGGACCGCCCTGGTGTCGGCGACGAGCCGGAACGGGAGCCGGTGTTCGCGGCACGCGCCGCGCAGTTCCAGCAGCAGGCTGATGCCGGTGGACCCGAAGAAGGTGACGCCGGTGCAGTCGACCACCAGCGAGACGGGCTTGGTGTCGAGGGCGCGGCGCGCCACGACCCACACGTCCGGGGCGGTGTCGACGTCGACCTCACCGCGCACGACCACGACGGCGCACCCCGACTGGCGCCGTTCGTCCACTGCGAAATCCGGGTATTCCACCAGTTCTGCCCCGACCGGTCGAGTTGTGGCTGACGTTCCCGCGGCTGTGCGCTCAACCGCCTCCGAGGGTAGCCCCGCCACGGCGTCCTGTCCGATCGAATCGGTTCAGACCGGCGGTCGGTGACCATGATCCGCACCACCCCCGGCGCCCGCCACGACGGCCGCGAGGGCTACCGGAACGCCGGGTAGAGCTGGAGCTGGGTGGCCTTCTCGCCGTAGCGCTCGACCAGCGCGCCGATGACGGCGTCGGCGTGCTCCACGATCGCCGTGGCGCCCAGGGACGCGGCGTCGGTGCGCAGCCGCACCCACCGCACCGTGAGGATGGTGCTGCGCGGCGGGGCGTCCTGGCCGCGGTGGCCGCTCTGCTCGGTCGCGGTCAGCTTCGGCAGCGCGCGCCACGTCGACAGCCACACCCACAGCAGCTGCGACTCCAGCAGCCGCGGCAGGAACACCGCGTCGTCGTCCAGGTCGGGCCACACCGAGCCGACCTCGGCGCGCCACGCGGCCACCATGGCCTCGGACATGCCCGCGGGCAGGCCGTACGCGCACCAGCAGGACGGGAACGGGACCCGCAGGCAGGCCGCGTCGAACACGATGTCGCGGACGCACCCGCCCTCGAAGTCGAGGAACCGGACGCCCTTGCTGGTGACCAGGTGGTTGTCCGGGCACGACGTGGAGGGGCTGAACGCGCGGCGGCGCGAGGACACGAAGCCCTTGACGGCGGCGGTCGCGAAGTCGCGGGCCTTGCCGGTGGTCTCGACCGCCAGCTCGCGCTCCAGGAGGTCCGGCAGGCCCTCCAGGGCGGCGTGGACGTCCACGGCGACCGGGTCCTGGCAGCACTGGGTGCCCTGGCGGCGCATGAGCGCGTCGAAGTCGGCGTCGCGGCCCGCGGTGGTGGCGTGCAGCCTGCCCATCGCGTGCGCCCACGACAGCAGCCCGCGCTCGGCGGCGCGGGCGTCGCGGCCGAGGAGCTTGTCGGCCAGCCGGGGGGCCTTGCCCAGGTCCTCCAGCACGACCAGCCGCTTGCGGATGTCGTGCGCGACCAGCTCGGGGGTGAGGCGCTCCTCGGACGGCAGCGCGGTCAGCAGCTGGTGGCTGACGGTCTCGTGCGCGAACGGGTCGCGGTCGGCCGCCGCGGGCGGGTACCGCTTGACCACGAGGGTGCGCGGGAGGGAGAACGGGGTCGCGGCGACCCGGACCCGGACGACCACGGACCGGCCCGCACCCCCGAGGTCCTCGGGATCGGCAAGCCTGATCTGTGCCCCGAACCGCCCGCTCAACACGGACTGCGCGGCGGCCACCGCCTCGTCGATCTCGGGCGTGGCGTCGTCGTCGACGTCCGGTGAGCCGGCGGTGATCTCCACGCTCATCCCCTCCGACCCTACTCCGATTGGCCATCGTGCCGTGCTGCTCGACAGAAGTGGGCTGGGCACCGTGACGGTAGTGCTCCGCCGGTGATGACCACCACTACTAGTTGGTAACGGGTTCGAACCATGCGAGATGCGGTGCCGTCATCCCGTCGACAGCGGTCTGCCGGGGTCGTCCGCCCTGTTCTTGCGGCTGCGCACCGCCAGGACCAGCGACGCCGCCACCACGATGCCTACCAGGTTCACCACGAGCTGTCCCGTGGACTGGGCGAAACGTTCCCACTCACCGAGAACGGCGGCGACGGCGGCGTAACCCGCGGCCGGGACGGTGGTCACCGAGATGAAGACGCCGACGAGCGCGGCCGACTTGGCCGAGGTCATCGACAGCATCCCCGCGGCCCCGGCCAGCAGCGCGACGATCAGCGAGAACGGGCCGACGGTGTACACGAAGTCGAAGTCGTGCTGGTTGATCACGGTCTGCCGGTCGAACAGCCCGGTGAACGACCCGATCTGCGCACCGATCACGGTGATCAGCATCGCGACCGGGAACCCGACGGCCAGCGCGAGGGCGGCCCGGCGGACCAGGTCCCAGCGCTTCAGGACCAGGCCGACCGAGATGGCGGCGAGCGGACCGAACTCCGGGCCGACCACCATCGCGCCGACGAGCGTCACGGTCGAGTTCGTGACGACCCCGACGGCGGCCAGCAGGCACGCGATGGTCAGGAACGCCAGGAAGGTCGCGTTGAGCCGCGACTCCTCCCCGGTCCTGGACAGCAGTTCGTCCCAGACCACGGCGTCCGCGCCCTCACCGGGAGCGGCGTCCTGGGCCCGGTCGGCGGCGTCCGACAGGGCGGTGTCGATCTGCTCCAGCGTCACGCCGCCGTCCCGGTCGACACCGAGGTCGCACAGGGAGGCCACCACCTCGTCGGTGGCCTCCCGCGCCAGGTCGGCCTCGACGACGTCGCCCGCGGGGGCGATCGCCGCCCCGCGCAGCAGCACCACGTGCGTCGCGCCGGGGTGTGCCTTGAGCACGGCGAGCGCCCGGTCGGTGACGTCGACCGGGCACACCGCGCGCAGGTGGAGCACCTACTTGTCGACCGGCGGCTTCGCGTCCACGCCCGCTTCCTTGCGCTGGAGCGGCGTGATCGGCGCCGGGGCCGCGGTCAGCGGGTCGTAGCCGCCGCCGGACTTCGGGAACGCGATCACGTCGCGGATCGAGTCGGTGCCGGACAGCAGCATGGCGATGCGGTCCCAGCCGAACGCGATGCCGCCGTGCGGCGGAGCGCCGAACTTGAAGGCGTCGAGCAGGAAGCCGAACTTCTCCTGCGCCTCCTCCGGCCCGATGCCCATCACGCCGAACGCGCGCTGCTGCACGTCGGCCCGGTGGATGCGGATGGAGCCGCCGCCGATCTCGTTGCCGTTGCAGACGATGTCGTACGCGTAGGCCAGCGCGTTGCCGGGGTCTTCCTCGAAGCGGTCCAGCCACTCCGGGGTGGGCGAGGTGAACGCGTGGTGCAGCGCCGTCCACTTGCCGCCGCCCACGGCGACGTCGCCGTCCTTGAGCTTCTCGGCCGACTCGAACATCGGGAAGTCCACGACCCACACGAACGACCAGGCGTTCTCGTCGATCAGGCCGACGCGGGACGCGATCTCGACGCGCGCGGCGCCGAGCAGCGAGCGGGCGCCGTCCGGGTCGCCCGCGGCGAAGAACACGCAGTCGCCGGGGTTCGCGCCGACGGCCTTCGCCAGGCCCTCGCGCTCGGCCTCGGACAGGTTCTTGGCGACCGGACCGCCGAGCGTGCCGTCCTCGGCGACCAGCACGTACGCCAGGCCGCGGTGGCCGCGCTGCTTCGCGAACTCCTGCCAGCCGTCGAGCGTGCGACGGGGCTGGTCGGCGCCGCCGGGCATGACGACCGCGCCGACGTACGGGGCCTGGAAGACCCGGAACGGGGTGTCCTTGAAGTAGTCGGTCAGCTCGACCAGCTCGACGTCGAAGCGCAGGTCGGGCTTGTCCGAGCCGTACTTCGCCATGGCCTCGGCGTAGCTGATCCGGCGGAACGGCCGGGGCAGCTCGTGGTCGGCCAGCTCCTTCCACAGGGCGGAGATGATCCGCTCGCCGAGCGCGATCACGTCGTCCTGCTCGACGAAGCTCATCTCGATGTCGAGCTGGGTGAACTCCGGCTGGCGGTCGGCGCGGAAGTCCTCGTCCCGGTAGCAGCGGGCGATCTGGTAGTACCGCTCCATGCCGCCGACCATCAGCAGCTGCTTGAACAGCTGGGGCGACTGCGGCAGCGCGTACCAGGAGCCGGGGCGCAGGCGCGCGGGCACCAGGAAGTCGCGGGCGCCCTCCGGGGTGGAGCGGGTCAGCGTCGGCGTCTCGATCTCCACGAACTTCTCGGCGTGCAGCACCTCGCGGGCGATGCGGTTCGCCTCGCTGCGCGCGCGGATCGCCTTGGCCGGGCCGCTGCGGCGCAGGTCGAGGTAGCGGTGCTTGAGGCGGGCCTCCTCGCCGACCTCCAGGTGGTCGTCGAGCTGGAACGGCAGCGGGGCCGACTCGTTCAGTACCTCCAGCTCGGTCGCGTAGACCTCGATCGCGCCGGTGGGCAGGTCGGGGTTCGCGCTGCCCTCGGGGCGCGCGGTCACGTCGCCGACGATCTTCACGACGAACTCGGAGCGCAGGCGGTGGGCCCGCTCCGCCATCTCGCCCTCGCGGAAGACGACCTGGGCGACACCGGAGGCGTCGCGGAGGTCGATGAAGATGACCCCGCCGTGATCGCGCCTGCGGGCCACCCACCCGGTCAGGGTGACGGACTGCCCGGCGTGCTCGGCCCGGAGCGTCCCGGCCTCGTGCGTGCGCATCACGGGTGCTGCTCTCCTCGTGCTCATCTATCCGACTGGCGGCTGGCAGTCAAGGCTAGCCAACAGCCCCGCGGGTATGGCCACCAGGTTTCCGATCCACTTGTGGGTGACGGCGGGAACCGTAGGATCCGCTGGTGCCGAAACGCCTGCTGGTGATCGTCTTCGCCCTGCTGCTCCTGTCGGGCTGCGCGGTGCGCGTGAACGGGCGGCCCGTCGCGGGCGGAGCCCCGGTCCCGACCACGACCCGGTCCACCACCGCCTCCACGACGGCGCCCACCACGGCCACCAGCGGCACCGACGGGCCGTGCGAGTACGCCGAGGACGGCTCCCCCGGCACGGTCGGCTTCCCGCCGTCCACCCCGAACCCGAAGGCCTCGGCGCTCACCTTCACCACCGACAGGGGCGACGTGAGGGTCGAGCTCGACCCGGCGGCGGGCCCGTGCTCGGTGCAGGCCGTCCGGTACCTCGTGGGGAAGAAGTTCTACGACGGCACGACGTGCCACCGGCTCACCACCAACCCGAACCTCGGCGTGCTCCAGTGCGGCGACCCGACCGGCACCGGGACCGGCACGCCCGGCTTCCGGTTCGACGACGAGCTGCCCGCCAGGGGCGCCTACGCGCGCGGGGTCGTCGCGATGGCCAACGCCGGACCCGGCACCAACGGCAGCCAGTTCTTCATCGTGCACGGCGCCGCGCAGATCAACCCCGACTACCCGGTGATCGGCAAGGTCGTCGCGGGCATGGAGGTCGTCGACCAGGTCGTGGCGGGCGGTGTCGCGGGCGGGGCGGAGGACGGCAAGCCCACCACGCCGCTCTCCTTCGTCCGGGTCACGGAGGGGTGATCCGGACGCGGCGCGGTCACCAGCCCGTGACGACGCGGGCGGTGCGCGGCCCGGTTCGGTAGGCCGACCGGATGAACTCCGCGTCGGCACCCCCTCCGAGCTGCCTATCGTCGGGCATGAGGGGTTTCCTGGACCTGCACGGCGAGGACTTCCTGGCCGATCCCCACTCCGCGCTGCGCGAGCTGCGCGAGGCCGACTGGCGGGCGGACACCGCCGCGGGAACGGCGATCCTGCGGTACGACGAGGTGCGGACGGTGCTGTCGTCGTGGTCGCTGCGCACGCCCGGCACGGACTTCCTGGCCGCGCAGGGCATCACCGACGGGCCGCTCGTCGACGCGATGCGGGGCTTCCTGCTCAACGCCGACGGCTCCGAGCACCAGCGCCTGCGGCGCGCCGTGGGGCGGGCGTTCACCGTGAAGCGGGTCGAGGAGTTCCGCTCCACCGCCGGGTTCCTGGCCGACGAGCTGATCGAGGGGCTGGGCGACGAGTTCGACTTCGTCGCCGACTTCGCGCACCCGTTCGCGCTGCGGGCGCTGTGCCGGTTCATCGGGGTCCCGGAGGACGTGCGGCGGGAGGTGAGCTCGTGGGCGGCCGACGTGGGGCTGCTGTTCGGGTACTCCGTCGCCCCGCACGCGTCCCGCATCGAGGCCGCGCTGGACGACCTGCACTCGTTCATCGACGACCTGCTGGACCAGCGGCGCCGCACTCCGGGCGACGACCTGGTCAGTTCGCTGGTCGACCAGTCGCTGACCGAGGCCGAGCTGCGGTCGCTGGTGGTCACGCTCATGTCGGCCGGGCAGGGGACGGTGCAGCACCAGCTGAGCGGCGGGGTGGCCGCGTTCCTGGAGTTCCCGGACCAGTGGCGGCTGCTGGCGTCGGACTCGTCGCTGGCCGGGCAGGCGGCGGAGGAGGTGGTGCGGTTCCAGCCCGCCTCGCTGCTGGGACTGCCCCGGATCGCCAAGGAGGACATCGTGGTGAACGGGGTGGTGCTGCCCGCCGGGTCGTGCGTGCTGCCGGTGACGGGGTCGGCCAACCGGGACTCGGCGGTGTTCTCGGGGGCCGACCGGTTGGACGTGACGGTGGGGCGGGTGGCCCACCTGACGTACGGGGGTGGGATCCACTACTGCCTGGGGGCGGCGTTGGCCAGGGTGGAGTTGCAGGAGGCGTTGCCCCGGTTGGCCAGGGCGTTGCCTTCGCTGCGGCGGGACGGGGCTGGGGAGTGGTTGCCCGCCGGCGAGGCCGTGTACGGGCCTGTGGTGCTGCCCGTTCGGCGGTAGGGGGTCGGGGTCCCGGCGGATGGGGTGACTGCCGGTCCCAGCCGGGGTGGCCGAATCGACTCCGGCCACGCCGAGCACACCCCCGTGCCGGGAGCCGTCCCGGAGGTGCTCGCTCGGTCAACTCGACACGCCGTCCACAACCTCAACAGTCACAACACCCGGCGCGGGACGACGCGCTCCATGCACACCAGCCGATCCCGCTCGTCCCACGACTCGGTGGCGGTGAACCCGAACCGCTCGTACAGGGCGATGGCGCCGGTCCGCCACCTCCACACCGACAGCCGCACGGTGCTCGCACCGCTGTCCGCCGCCCGCGCGAGCGCGGCGCCGAGCAGCCCGGAGGCGACGCCCAGGCCGCGGAACGCGGGGTCCGTCCACAGCCTCTTGACCTCCGCCTGCCCCGCGGTGGGGGTGGTCACCACCAGGCAGCCCACGGCGGTGCCCCCGCTCAGGGCGACCAGCACCACGTCGTCGGCGAACACGGTGCGCGGGTCGGTGACCTCCGCCCGGTACCGGTCCGGCAGCCCGTCCACGTCCACCGCGGTCTCGCCCTTCTCCGCCTCCGTCCGCAGGTGGTAGGCCGCCAGCAGCGCGGCCAACCCCTCGTCGGAGGACGGGGACCCGTCGGGCCAGCGGACGACCACGACCTCGCGCTGATCAGTCATGGCGCCAGCATCACACCCGGCACCGCACGGGACCCAACGGGGCGGACCAGCGCTGGGCGACGGTGGCCGTTCCGCCGCAGCCGGTCGCGTTCGGGTGCACGCCGTGGCTCGCTGTTCGCCGGTGGTCGTGGTCGTGCGGCAGGGAGGGCCCGGCGTCGCCGAGCCCTCCCTGTTGGCCGCGCGTTGTCTCTATGCGTTGGGGGACAGGAAGAGCAGGCGGTTCGGGGAGCCCGAGCCGGGGTTGGTGACCTTGTTGGCCGTTGCCGCCGCCACCAGTGCCGAGGAGACCTGGGCCGGGGTGGCCGCGGTGTTCGACTGGAGGTACCTGGCCGCCACGCCCGCCACGTGCGGGGTGGCCATGGAGGTGCCGCTGATGGTGTTGGTGGCGGTGTCGCTGGTGCTCCAGGACGAGGTGATGGCGCTGCCGGGCGCGAAGACGTCGAGCACGGAACCGTAGTTGGAGTAGCTGGCGCGGGCGTCGGTGCGCTCGGTGGCGCCGACGGTGATGGCCTGCGTGACGCGGGCCGGGGAGAACGTGGAGGCGTTGGCG
>NZ_DBNGPQ010000072.1:0-10512 GCF_057122925.1 Umezawaea sp.
GTCGAAGACTGCGACGCCGCCCTGTTCCCCATCACCGGCTGGTCCGTCATCGACGTCCTACGCCAATCACCCAGCGCACCACCAGCCGACCGCGTCGACATCGTCCAACCCGCACTGTTCACCGTCATGACCGCACTGGCCAAAGTCTGGCAATCCCACGACGTCCACCCCGACGCCGTCATCGGCCACTCCCAAGGCGAAATCGCCGCCGCCCACATCGCCGGAGCACTCACCCTCACCGACGCCGCCCTCATCTCCGCCCACCGCGCCCAAGCACTGCTCTCCATCGCCGGCACCGGCGCCATGGCCTCCGTCGACCTACCCGCCGACCAACTCCAACCACTCCTCCCACCCGAAGTCCACATCGCCGCCTACAACTCACCCACCGCCACCGTCGTCGCAGGCACCCCCGACGGCATCCACACCCTCCTCACCACCCTGACCACCCAAGGCGTGCACAACCGGCTCCTCCCCGTGGACTACGCCTCCCACACCCCCCACATGACCGTCCTGCAAGACACCCTGCTCGACATCACCATCACCCCCCAACCCAGCCACACCGCCTTCTACTCCACCCTCACCACCCAACAACTCGACACCACCACGCTGACCCCCACCTACTGGTACGACAACCTCCGCAACCCCGTCCGCTACCACCACACCCTCACCACCCTGCACAACCACCACCACACCCACTACATCGAAACCAGCCCCCACCCCATCCTCACCACCCCCACCACCACAACCCTGCCCACCGCCACCACCACACCCACCCTGCACAAACACACCCACCCCCACACCCAACTCCTCCACAACCTCGCCCACACCCACACCACCGGCACCCCCACCACCCTGCCCACACCACCCCCCACCACACCCCCACCCACCCTCCCCACCTACCCCTTCCAACACCAACACCACTGGCTCTCCAGGGCTGTGCGGACCGACGCCGTCCACTCCGGGCAGAGGCCGGTCAACCACCCCCTGCTGACCGCCGAGGTCGACCTCCCGGACGGCTCGTCCGTCCACACCGGACTGATCGACCCCGGTGCGCAGCCGTGGCTCGACCAGCACGCCGTGGACGGGACCGCGCTGCTGCCCGGCACCGCGATCACCGAGCTGGTGTGGGCCGCGAGCGGTGACCTCGCCGTGGCCGAGCTGACGCTGCACGCACCCGCGGTGCTGCCGGAGAAGGGCGCGACCAGGGTCCGCCTGCGGATCGGAGCGCCGGAGGAGGACGGTTCCCGCACCGTCCTCGTGCACACCGGTGTCGAGGGCGAGGAGTGGACGCACAACGCGACCGGCTCGCTGGCGCCTCTGCCGAGCGCCGGTGTCGACCTGGTCGACTGGCCTCCGCCCGGTGCCGAACCGGTACCGGTGGAGGGTCTGTACGACCAACTGGCGGAGCACGGCCTGGAGTACGGGGCCGCGTTCCAGTGCGTGCGTGACGTGTGGCGCGACAGCGTGCACACCTACGCCGAGGTCGCGCTGCCCGAGGGCACCGACACCCTCCACTTCGGACTGCACCCCGCGCTCCTCGACGCCGCGCTCCACCCGCTCGCGCTGGGCCGCGAGGAGGACGGGCCGGTGCTGGTGCCGTTCTCGTTCACCGGCGCCTGCCTGCACGCGGTCGGCGCGACCCGGTTGCGCGTGCGCTTGACGACGAACGCCGCCGACTCCGTGTCCCTCGCGGTCGCCGACCAGGCGGGCGCACCGGTCGCGACCATCGAGGGCCTGCGGCTGCGCCCGGTCACGACACCGTCGGCCGCGCGGCGCGGCGCGCTGTTCGACCTGCGCTGGACGCCGACCGGGCAGCTCCCCTCCGTTCCCCCCGGCACCTCCTACGACGTGATCGGCGACCAGGCGCTCGCGGACGCGCTCGCCCGTTCCGGGGTCGCGGTGCGCACCTGGCCGGACGTCGACGCCGCCGCATCGGTCGAGCGGAAGCCCGACGCGGTGCTGCTGGTGTGCCACCCGACCGGTGCCGGTGACGTCGGCGAGGTCGTGACGGCACGGCTGCGCGACCACCTGCGGACGCTCAGGTCCTGGCTCGACCGGGAGGTCCCGCTGGTCCTCGTCACGGGTGACGAGCGGGCGGACCCGGTGACCGCGGCCCTGCTGGGGATGACGCGCACCGCGCAGGCCGAGCACCCCGGACTGTTCACCGTGGTGGAACTGCCGGACGGCGGACTCGACCACGCGGCAGCCGCCGTGCACCACGCTCTCACCACGCGGGAGCCGAGGATCGCGGTGCGCGACGGTCTGGTCTCCGTGCCGCGCCTCGCGCGCGTGGCCGCACCCGAGCCCGCGCCCCTCGATCCGGACCGGACCGTGCTGATCACCGGAGCGGGCGGGGTGCTCGCCGGGCACCTCGCGCGTCACCTCGTCACGCGGCACGGCGTCAAGCACCTGCTGCTGCTCAGCCGCACCCGGCCGGAGGCGCTCGCCGAGCAGCTCGCCGACCTGGGCGCGCACGCCCGCGCGGTGGCCTGCGACGTCGCCGACGCCGACCAGCTCGCCGCCGCGCTGGGCGAGGTCCCGGCGGAGCACCCGCTCGGCACCGTGGTGCACGCGGCCGGTGTGCTGAGCGACGCGACCCTCGCCGGGCTCACCGACGAGCAGCTGGTCACCGTGCTGGCGCCGAAGGTCCAGGGGGCGCTCAACCTGGACGCGGCGACCGGGGACCTGGCGTCGTTCGTGCTGTTCTCCAGCGCCGCGGGCGCGTTCGGCGGTCCCGGCCAGGCCAACTACGCCGCGGCCAACGCCTTCCTCGACGCGTTCGCGCACCACCGCGTGAACCGGGGTCTCCCGGCCACGTCGCTGGCGTGGGGGCTCTGGGCGGAGGCGACCGGCACGACCGGACACCTGGCCGACGGCGACCGGGAAAGGTTGGCGGACAGCGGGTTGCGGCCGTTGGGCACCGAGGACGGGCTCGCGCTGTTCGACTCGGCGCTGGGCGCCCGGCAGCCCGTCCTGCTGCCGCTGAGCCTGGACGCGCGCCGCCTGCGGGCGGGCGGTGTCCCGCCGCTGCTCGAAGGGCTGGTGCCGACCGCGGGACGTCGCCGGGCGTCCGAGGACACCCCGGTGGTGGAGTCGGACCTCGCCGCGCGGCTGCGCGGCCGTGACCCGCGGGAAGTCCTGCTGGAACTGGTCGAGGACCACGCGAACACCGCGTTGGGCCACCCGACGGGCCACGCCCTCGACCCGACGCAGCCGTTCCGCGACCTCGGCTTCGACTCGTTGACCGCGGTGACCTTGCGCAACCGGTTGGCCGAGGCGACCGGGCTGCGCCTGCCCGCGACCCTGGTGTTCGACCACCCCACCCCGGAGGTGCTCGCCCGGCACCTCGCCGAGCAGCTGCTCGGTGACGCCACGCCGAAGAAGGCGCACGTCGCGGAGCGGGCGGCGGGAGAGCCGATCGCGATCATCGGCATCGGCTGCCGCTTCCCCGGTGGTGTGCACGGGCCGGACGACCTGTGGCGGCTCCTGCTCGACGGGCGGGACGCGGTCGAGGACTTCCCCACCGACCGCGGCTGGGACCTCGACGGCATGGGCGACCTCGTCCGGCAGGGCGGTTTCCTCGACGGCGTGGCCGACTTCGACGCGGCGTTCTTCGGCATCTCCCCCCGCGAAGCGCTCGCCATGGACCCCCAGCAACGACTGCTGCTGGAGACCACGTGGCACGCGATCGAGCACGGCGGCATCGACCCGACGTCGCTGCGCGGCTCGGCGACCGGCGTGTTCACCGGCGTGATGTACCAGGACTACCTGCAAGGGGCGGGTGAGCTGCCGGAGGAGATCGCGGGCTTCCGCAGCACGGGCAACGCGGGCAGCGTCGTCTCCGGCCGCGTGTCCTACGCGCTGGGGCTGGAGGGGCCCGCGCTCACCGTGGACACGGCGTGCTCCTCGTCGCTGGTGACGCTGCACCTCGCGGTTCGGGCCCTGCGCGACGGCGACTGCTCCCTGGCGCTGGCGGGCGGCGCCACGGTGATGTCCACCCCGACGCTGTTCCTGGACTACAGCAGGCAGGGCGCGCTGTCCTCGGACGGTCGGTGCCGGGCGTTCTCCGAGGACGCGAGCGGGACGGGCTTCGCCGAGGGTGTCGGGGTCGTGCTGCTGGAACGGCTCTCCGACGCGGTGCGCAACGGCAGGCGCGTGCTCGCCGTGGTGCGCGGCAGCGCGGTGAACCAGGACGGCGCGTCCAACGGGCTGAGCGCGCCCAACGGTCCGGCGCAGCAGCGGGTCATCCGGGCCGCGCTGGCCGACGCCGGCCTTCGACCGTCCGATGTGGACGCGGTGGAGGCGCACGGCACCGGGACCCGGCTCGGCGACCCGATCGAGGCGCAGGCGGTGATCGCGGCCTACGGGCAGGACCGGGAGCACCCGCTGCACCTCGGGTCGATCAAGTCCAACATCGGCCACACCCAGGCCGCCGCGGGCGTCGCGGGCGTGCTGAAGATGGTGCTGGCACTGCACAACGAGGCGTTGCCCCGCACGCTGCACACCACCGCCCCCACGCCGCACGTCGACTGGTCGGCTGGTGCCGTGGCGCTGCCGGTGGACACCGTGCCGTGGCCGCGCGGCGAACGGGTCCGGCGCGCGGGCGTGTCGTCGTTCGGGATCAGCGGCACGAACGCGCACGTGATCGTCGAGCAGGCGCCGGAGACCGAGCCGGCACCCGTTCCCGAGGTCGAACCGCGCCTGGCGCCGGTGCTGCTGTCGGCGAAGTCCCCGACAGCCCTGCGGAACCAGGCGAAGGCGCTGCTGGACGTGGACGCGCCGGTCGCGGCCCTCGCACGGGCGACCGCCGCGCGGGCGGCGCTGCCGCACCGGGCCGCGTTCCTCGCCGACGACGAGGCCGGGCTGCGCGCGGCGCTGGAGGCCTTCGCCGCGGAGGTGCCGCACCCGGACGTCGCCACGGGCACGGCGGACGGACGCGCGAAGGTGGCGTTCGTGTTCCCCGGGCAGGGAACGCAGTGGCCGGGCATGATGACGGGCCTGATCGCGGAGTCCGAGGTCGTCCGCGACGCCGTGGCCGCGTGCGACCGCGAGTTCTCCCGCCACCTGGACTGGTCGGTGGCCGACACCCTGGTGGACGGGGTGCCGCTGGACGAGGTCGACGTGGTGCAGCCCGTGCTGTTCACGACGATGGTGGCGCTGGCGGCGTTGTGGCGCGCACACGGCGTGGAGCCGGACGCGGTGGTCGGGCACTCGCAGGGCGAGGTGGCGGCGGCCCACGTCGCCGGGATCCTGACGCTGGCGGACGCGGTCCGCGTGGTGGTCGAGCGCAGCGCGGCGCTGGTGGACCTGACCGGCCCCTGCGGGATGCTCAGCGTCACGCTGCCGGCCGAGCGGGCGCAGGAGGCGTTGGAACCCTGGCGCGACAAGCTGTCCATCGCGGCGGTGAACGCCCCGGACGTGGTCACCGTGTCCGGCGAGCTCACCGCGCTCCAGGAGTACGAGGCGGCGCTCGGCGCTCGCGGCGTGCGCACCAGGATGATCAAGGGCATCCGGACGGCCGGGCACTCGCCGATGATGGACGGCCTGCGCGACCGCCTCGACGCCGCGCTGCGGGACGTGGCCCCCGCGCCCGGCGCCATCCCCTTCTGCTCGACGGTCACCGGGACGTTCCAGGACGGCAGCGGGATGGACGGCGCCTACTGGTTCCGCAACCTCCGCGAGGTGGTGCGGTTCGAGGAGGCGATCAGGTCGCTGGACGGATCGGGGCACACCGTGTTCCTGGAGGTGAGTCCGCACCCGGTGCTGGCGGCGGCGGTGGACGGCACGCTGCCGGACGCGGTGGCGCTGCCCACGCTGCGCCGCGGCGAGGGTGGGCGGGCGCGGTTCGCCAGGGCTCTGGCGGGCGCGCACAACCACGGGCTGCCGGTCGCGTGGGCCTCGTGGTTCGGCGAGGGCGGCGGCGTGGAGCTGCCGGGGTACCCGTTCGACCACGAGCGGTACTGGGCGGCGCCCAGCGGCGGCGCGGGTGATCTCGGCTCGGTGGGCCTGGTCGGCGCGGAGCACCCGCTGCTCGGCGCGGCGGTCGCGCTGGCCGACGGTGGTCTGCTGTTCAGCGGTCGGGTCTCGACGCGGACGCACCCGTGGCTGGCCGACCACGCCGTCGACGGCACGGTGATCGTGCCGGGCACCGCGTTCCTCGACCTCGCCTGGCACTCGGGCGCGCCGGTCGTGGCGGACCTGACGCTGGAGGCGCCGCTGGTGCTGCCGCCCGACGGCGGTGTGCGGATCCAGGTGGTGGTGGACCCGCCGTCCCCCGGCGGGACGCGCGGACTGGTGTGCCACTCGCGTCCCGACGACGCCGCCGAGGACTCGCCCTGGACGCGGCACGCGAGCGCGACCCTGGGCGGGTCCCGTCCCACGGCGGCGGCGGACCTCCGGGCGTGGCCGCCTCCGGGCGCGACCGCCGTCGCGGTGGACGACCTGTACGACCGCTACAGCGACCTCGGGCTCTCCTACGGCCCGGCGTTCCGCGGTGTCCGCGCCGCGTGGCGGCGGGGCGACGAGGTCTTCGCGGACGTGCGGCTGCCGGGGGACGTCCAGGTCGCGGACTTCGGCCTGCACCCGGCGCTGCTCGACGCCGCGCTGCACCCGCTGGCGCTGGGCGACCTGCTGCCGGAGGACCAGCGCGGCGGGAAGAACCTGCCGTTCTCCTGGAGTTCGGCGGTCCTGCACGCGGTGGACGCCACGAGCCTGCGGGTGCGGCTGAGCCCCGACGGCGGGGGCGGCATCACCGTCCAGGCGGCGGACGGGACCGGCGAGCCGGTCGCGGAGATCAGCTCGCTGCGCCTGAGGCCGATGTCCGTGGACGGTCCGCGTCCGGGGAAGGCCGGCCCGCTGCTGGCGGTCCGCTGGGTCCCGGTGGAGGCGCAGGCCGGGCCGGAGCGCCTCGCGGTCGTCGGCGACCCCGACCTGGCCACGGCACTGGGCGCCGTGGACCCGGACGTCGCGGAAGCGGTGCTGCACGTGCTCCCGGCACGGTCCGGCGACCTCGCCGCCGAGGCCGAGGCCGGTGTCCTCGACCTCCTCGGCGTGGTGCGGTCCTGGCTCGCCGAGGACCGCGTCGGCGAACCCCGCCTCGTCGTGGTCGGCCGTGGTGTCACGACGGATCCGGTGGCGGCCTCGGCGTGGGGGTTGCTGCGCTCGGCGCAGGCCGAACACCCGGACCGGTTCACCCTGCTCGACGTCGTCGGCGACGTGGACCCCGACGCCGTCCGGCGCGCGGTGGGCTCCGGTGAGCCGCAGGTCGCCGTGCGGGGCGGCGTGGTGCTCGCCGCGCGCCTGCACAAGGCGGACGGCGCCGGTGAGGTCGTCCTGCCGGAGGACTCCGACTGGGTGCTGGCCAAAGCCGTGGACGGGAGCTTCGACGACCTCACCGCCGAGCCGCGGGACCGGCTTCCCCTCGCCCCCGGCGAGGTCCGGATCGCGGTGCGGGCGGCGGGGGTCAACTTCCGCGACACCCTGGTCGTGCTCGGCCTCTACCCGGACCCGGACGCCACGATCGGCAGCGAAGCGGCGGGTGTCGTGCTCGAGGTCGGGGCCGAGGTGACCGACCTGGCGCCCGGCGACCGCGTGTTCGGGATGTTCCGCGACGCGATCGGGTCCGCGGCCGTCACCGACCGGCGGCTGCTCGCGCCGATGCCGCGGGGCTGGGACTTCACCACCGCCGCCGCCATCCCGGTGGTCTACCTGACCGCCTACTACGGGCTCGTCGACCTGGCCGGGCTGCGCGCCGGCCAGTCGATCCTGGTGCACGCCGCCGCGGGCGGGGTCGGCACCGCCGCGACCCAGTTGGCGGAGCACCTGGGAGCCGAGGTGTTCGCGACCGCGTCCCCGGCGAAGTGGTCCGCGCTGGACCTGCCCGCCGACCACGTCGCCTCCTCCCGCGACCTCGCGTTCGAGGAGCGGTTCCGCGCGGCCACCGGAGGCCGGGGCGTCGACGTGGTGCTCAACTCGCTGACCGGCGAGTTCCTCGACGCCTCGCTGCGGCTGACCGCGCCCGGCGGGACGTTCCTGGAGATGGGCAGGACCGACCTGCGCTCCGAGACCCCGGCGGGGGTCGACTACCGGCCGTACGAGCTGGTGTCGGCGGCCGGACCGGACCGGATCGGGGAGATGCTGCGGGAACTGGTCGCGCTGTTCGACCGGGGAGCGCTCCGACCGCCGCGCACGACCTGCTGGGACGTGCGGCGCGCACCGGAGGCGCTGCGGCACCTGAGCCAGGCCAAGCACGTCGGCAAGGTCGTGCTCACGCTCCCCCGAGCCCTCGACCCGTCCGGCACCGTGCTGGTCACCGGCGCGAGCGGCACGCTGGGCGCTGTGGTGGCACGGCACCTCGTCACGGCGCACGGCGTCGGCAGGCTCGTCCTGCTCAGCCGCGGCGGCACCGCCGACGTGACGGGCCTGGACGCGCACGTGGACGTCGTGGCCTGTGACGTGGCGGACCGCGCGCAGGTGGCCGCCGTGCTCGACGCGATCCCCGCCGAGCACCCGCTGACCGCCGTG
This sequence comes from Umezawaea sp., assembly GCF_057122925.1. NCBI lineage: Bacteria > Bacillati > Actinomycetota > Actinomycetes > Pseudonocardiales > Pseudonocardiaceae > Umezawaea > Umezawaea sp. The sequence continues at coordinate 8,524 of NZ_DBNGPQ010000072.1, forward strand.
GTGCACGCCGCCGCGGTGGTCGACGACGGCGTGGTCGAGGAGCTGACGCCGGACCAGGTCGCGCGGGCGTTCGCGGCCAAGGCCCGCGGCGCGTGGCACCTGCACGAGCTGACCCGGCACGCCGACCTGTCCGCCTTCGTGCTGTTCTCGTCGGCGGCGGGCGTGTTCGGCGGGCCCGGCCAGGGCAACTACGCGGCGGCCAACGCGTTCCTGGACGCGCTGGCCGAGCACCGGAGGTCCGTGGGCCTGGCCGCGACCTCGGTGGCGTGGGGGCTGTGGGAGGAGCGCAGCAGCACCACGGCACGACTCACCGGCACCGACCTCGACCGCATGGCCCGCGGCGGCATGACGGCGCTGGCCACGGCGGACGGCCTGGCGCTGCTCGACGCCGCGGACGGCGCGTCCGACGCGGTGCTCGTCGCCGCGCGCCTCGACCTCGCCGCCCATTCCGGGCCCGTCGCACCGCTGCTGCGCGACCTCGTGCGGCCCGCGCTGCGCAAGGCGTCGGCGGTGTCGGACACCGGCGGCCTGGTCGACCGGCTCGCCGCGTTGAGCGCCACCGACCGGGTCAAGCTGCTCACGTCGATGGTGCGCGAGCAGACGGCGGTCGTGCTCGGGCACTCGTCGGGCACGGCGGTGCCGACCGGCCGCGCGTTCCGCGACCTCGGCTTCGACTCGCTGAGCGCGGTGGAGCTGCGCAACCGGCTCGCCACGGCGACCGGGGTGCGGTTGCCCGCGACCGCGGCGTTCGACCACCCCAACGCCGAGGCGCTGGCCGCGCACCTGCTGGCCGAGCTCGCCCCGCCGGACGCCGACCCGGTCGAGCCGCTGCTGGCCGATCTGGACCGGTTCCTGTCCGCGCTGGACGAGACCACCGCGACCGACGAACGGGTGGCGGACCGGGTGCGCTTCCTGCGCGGCCGGTGGGAGCAGCTCACCGGGGCCGTACCCGCGGACGACCTCGACGACGCCAGCGACGAGGAGCTGTTCCGCCTGCTGGACGACACGACACCGTGAAAGCGCTGAGGAGCTGAGACGTGGCCGACGAACGGCAACTGCGGGAGTACCTGAAGAAGGCGATCGCTGAGACCAGGGACGTGCGACAGCGGCTGCGGGACGCGGAAGGCCGCTTCACCGAACCGATCGCGATCATCGGCGTCGGCTGCCGGTACCCTGGCGGGGTCGGGTCGGCTGAGGACCTGTGGCGGCTGGTGGTCGAGGGCGGTGACGCGGTCGGCGAGTTCCCCGCCGACCGCGGCTGGGACCTGGACGGGCTGCACGACCCTGACCCCGACCACCCCGGCACGAGCTACGTGCGGCACGGCGGTTTCCTGGACGACGTCGCGGGGTTCGACGCCGACTTCTTCGGCATCTCGCCCCGCGAGGCGCTGGCGATGGACCCGCAGCAGCGGCTGCTGCTGGAGACGTCGTGGCACGCGATCGAGGACGCGGGCATCGACCCGACCTCGTTGCGCGGCACGGCGACCGGGGTGTTCGCCGGGGTGGCCGGGATGGACTACGCGGCGCTCGCGGCCGGTTCCGCCGACGCGTCGGGCCACATGCTGACCGGCAACGTCGGCAGCGTGGTGTCCGGCCGGGTGGCCTACACGCTGGGCCTGGGGGGGCCCGCGGTGACCATCGACACGGCGTGCTCGTCGTCGCTGGTCGCGATGCACCTCGCCGCGCAGTCGCTGCGGTCGGGCGAGTCGACGCTCGCACTGGCGGGCGGGGCGACGGTGATGTCCACGCCGTCGGTGTTCGTGGAGTTCAGCAAGCAGCGCGGGCTGGCCGCCGACGGTCGCTGCAAGGCGTTCTCGGCCGACGCCGACGGCATGGGCGCCGCGGAGGGGGTCGGCCTGGTGCTGCTGGAGAAGCTGTCCGACGCCCGCCGCAACGGCCACCGCGTCCTCGCCGTCATCCGGGGCAGCGCCGTCAACCAGGACGGCGCCTCCAACGGCCTCACCGCCCCCAACGGCCTCGCCCAACAAC
>NZ_DBNGPQ010000073.1:0-54826 GCF_057122925.1 Umezawaea sp.
CACTACTTCTGGATCGGCGCGGTGCCGGCCATGTTGTTCCTCGGCGTGGTGATGATGCCGTTCTACTACGGCTCCAAGGTGCGCAGCGTGCCGGAGTTCATGCGCCGCCGTTTCGGCAAACCGGCGCACCTGGTCAACGGGATCAGCTTCGCGGTCGCCCAGGTGCTGATCGCGGGCGCGAACCTGTTCCTGCTCGCCTCCGTCGTGAACCTGCTGCTCGGCTGGCCGATCTGGGTGTCGGTCATCGTCGCGGCCGCGATCGTGCTCAGCTACACCGCGCTCGGCGGGCTCTCCGCGGCGATCTACAACGAGGTCCTGCAGTTCGTCGTCATCGTGGCCGCGTTGCTGCCGCTGACGATCGTGGGTCTGTACAAGGTCGGCGGCTGGCAGGGGCTCGTCGACAAGGTGTCGGCGGGGCCGGGTGGCGCGGAACAGCTCGAGAGCTGGCCGGGCAACCAGCTGACCGGGTTCACCGACAACTTCCTGTCCGTCCTCGGCCTGGTGTTCGGGCTCGGGTTCGTGCTGTCCTTCGGTTACTGGACGACGAACTTCGTCGAGGTGCAGCGGGCGATGGCGGCTCACAGCATGTCGGCGGCGCAGCGGACCCCGATCATCGGCGCGTTCCCGAAGATGTTCATCCCCTTCATCGTGATCATCCCCGGCATGATCGCCGGTGTCGCGGTCACCGAACTGCAGGGCGAGAACAAGGCAGCGCTCATGGCGGGCGAGGCGGCACCCAGCGGTGCCACCTTCAACAACGCACTGCTGCTGCTGATGCGGGATCTGCTGCCCAACGGCATGCTCGGCATCGCGATCGCCGGTCTGCTGGCCTCGTTCATGGCGGGCATGGCGGCCAACCTCAGTTCGTTCAACACCGTCTTCACCTACGACATCTGGCAGACCTACATCCGCAAGGACCGGCCGGACGGCTACTACCTGACGGTCGGCCGGGTGGTGACGGCGATCGCGACCGTGCTGGCCATCGGCACCGCGTTCATCGCCTCCACCTACGCGAACCTGATGGACTACCTGCAGCAACTGTTCTCGTTCTTCAACGCGCCGCTGTTCGCCACGTTCATCCTCGGCATGTTCTGGAAGAGGATGTCCGCGGCGGCGGGCTGGATCGGCCTCGTGGCGGGCACGCTCGGCGCCGTCGCGGTCTTCGTGATGGCGGACCCGAAGCTGCTCGGCGTGCTCGACCTGCCGGGCCAGGGCGCCAGCTTCGTCGGCGCCAGCGTCGCGTTCGTGCTCGACATCGTGGTCAGCGTGGTCGTCACGATGTTCACGAAGCCGGTGCCGGAGAAGCAGCTGGGCGGGTTGGTCTACAGCCTCACGCCCAAGGCGGACCGCACCCACTCCACCACGGGCGACGACGCCGGGTGGTACCGCTCGCCCGCGCTGCTCGGCGGCGGGGTGCTCGCCCTGACCGCCGCGCTCTACATCATCTTCGGCTGAGGGAGGTAGACGATGGCCGAGAAGGGACACCGGGCGGGTCTGTTCGACCTGCGCCTGATCATCGCCGTGCTGTTCGGCGTGTACGGGGTCATCCTGACGATCGTGGGGCTGGGCTTCACCAGCGACGAGGACCTGGCCAAGGCGGACGGGTTGAACATCAACCTCTGGTCCGGGCTCGGGATGCTCGCGCTCGCCGCGTTCTTCGGCGTGTGGACGTTCACGAAGCCGCTGATCGTGCCCGACGAGGTCCCCGAGGGGACCAGGGCCGGGGAAGCGCCCCACCAGGGGTGAGCCTCGGCGACGCTGCCGGGCTCGTGACGGGTCGGGGGAGTCCTCGGCCGGTCACTACCGCGGGTAGGACTCTGAACGCGCAGCGTTCGAAGGGAAGGCGTTTCGAACGCTGCGCGTCCGGGGGTTGAACGCCTCGACGGTCCAGTCGTCGATCCAGCGGACCGCGCGGCCCACGGTGCGACCGATCGCCGAGCGCTTGTTCCGGTGCTTGCCCAACACGGGTTCCTTTCGACGGGGAGTGCTTCCACCAGTTACATCGCGTCGATCTTCTGAATCGTTCCCGAAGCCCTCCGTGACCTCGACCACGCTCCCGGTGTCGGTCGGACGACGAACCGCTGTCGATCGCCTGTGGGTTCGGGGGTTCGGTCCGCGCACGTCAGCACCGCTCGCTACCGTGCACCTCGTGCCCCGTCCCACCCGCACCTTCCCCGCGGTCGCCGCAGCCCTCAGCGCGCTCGCCCTGCTCGCCGCAGGGTGCGGGTCCGACGCGCTCGCGAAGCAGCCGCCGTTCCCGCGCAGCACGATCCAGGCGAACGCCGCCGACCCGTCGGACAAACCCGTGACCGGCACCACGACCACGGGTGAACCCGCCGACCCGGCGTTCTCCGTCGACAAGCTGCGGCTGCTCGACCCGTGCAAGCTCCTGGACGCCGACGCGCTCAAGGAGCTGGGCAAGCCGGACGAGGCCGTGCCGGGCGGGTTCAGCCGCTGCTCCAACTTCATGCAGGACAAGGACGGCAAGGACCTCTCGATCACCGTCGAGGTCGGGCAGACCATGACCAGCGAGATCAAGAAGGCGGACAAGACGCTCGCCGGTCTGCGCAGCTACGAGCAGGTGCTGGAGGGCAGCGCGTGCTTCGTCTCGGTCATCACCCAGGAGGAGCCGGGCCTCGCGTTCACCGTGCAGATCGGCTACAAGGACGGCGACGGGTGCGTGCCCGGCCGCAAGGTCGCCGAGTCCGTGGTGAAGCTGGCCAAGGGCAAGACGGCCGTCCGGACCGCGCCCAAGGGCTCGCTGATCACGCTCGACCCGTGCGCGCTGCCGTCGGACGCCGCCGTGGTCGAGGCGTCGGACAAGTCACCGCGCGTCTACCCGTACGGCCTGCACAACTGCTCGTGGGTCGGCGACGACGCCGAGATGACCCTCGACTTCCGCGGCGGGTTCGTCCCGAAGGACGACAAGTTCGACTCCAAGCAGACCGAGATCGACCTCGGCGGGGTGAAGGCGTACCAGGTCGACACCGCCACCTCGTTCCCGTCGTGCACGATCAAGTGGGTCCAGCTCAGGGGTGAGGACGACGACGGCGAGGTGGTCGAGGTGAAGTCCGCGGGCCCGAAGGACGCGCAGTTCGACCGCTGCGCGAAGGCCCAGGCGTTCGCCAAGGCGCTCCTGCCGAAGCTCCCCAAGCCCTGATGGGGCTTACTGTGGTGCGGAATTCCCCTACTCTTGGGTAACCCCGCAGCACCTCTGGAGGGCTCATGACGCAGACCGCCCCGGCCGAGTCCACCGAAGCGGACGGCGACCAGACGCGGTTCGCGTCACTGGACCCGCGCACGGGCGAGGTCGTCGGCCACCACCCGGTGCACACCGCCGCCGACGTCGAGGCCGCCGTGGCGCGGGCCCGCACCGCGGGCGAGGAGTGGGCCGCGCTGGGCTTCGACGGCAGGCGCGCCCGGCTCGACGCGTGGCGCAAGCTCCTGGTCCGCAGGCTCGACGAGTTCCAGGCGCTGATCAGCAACGAGACCGGCAAGTCGGCCGACGACGCGCGCACCGAGCTGGCGCTGGTCGTCGACCACCTGCACTGGGCGGGCAAGCACGCGAGCCGCGTGCTCGGCAAGCGCCGCGTGTCGCCCGGCATGCTGATGTACAACCACGCCGCGAGCGTCGAGTACAAGCCGCTGGGCGTGGTCGGCGTGATCGGCCCGTGGAACTACCCGGCGTTCACGCCGCTGGGCTCCATCGCGTACGCGCTCGCCGCGGGCAACGCCGTGGTGTTCAAACCCAGCGAGTACACCCCCGGCGTCGGCGAGTTCCTCGCCAGGACGTTCGCCGAGGCCTCGCCCGAGCACGCCGACCTGTTCCAGGTCGTGACGGGCTTCGGCGAGACGGGCGCGGCGCTGTGCCGGGCAGGCGTCGACAAGGTCGCGTTCACCGGCTCCACGCCGACCGGCAAGCGCGTCATGGCGGCCTGCTCCGAGACGCTGACGCCGGTGCTCGTGGAGTGCGGCGGCAAGGACGCGCTGATCGTCGCGGACGACGCGGACGTGAAGGCCGCCGCCGCGGCGGCCGTGTGGGGCGGGATCTTCAACTCCGGCCAGACCTGCGCGGGCGTGGAGCGCGTCTACGTGGCCGAGGCCGTGGCGGACGAGTTCATCGAGCTGGTCACGAGGCAGGCGTCGAAGCTGCGGCCCGGCGGTGAGCCCAACGCCCCGTTCGGGCCGATCACCATGCCGCGCCAGGTCGAGGTCATCCAGGCGCACGTGCGCGACGCCCTGGACCGGGGCGGCCGGGCGGTCGTCGGCGGGCTGGACTCGATCCGGCCGCCGTACGTCGCGCCGATCGTGCTCGTGGACGTGCCGGAGGAGTCCACGGCCGTGACCGAGGAGACGTTCGGCCCGACCCTGGTGATCACCAGGGTGCCCGACGCCGACGAGGGCGTCCGGCTGGCCAACGCGCTGCGCTACGGGCTCGGCGGCTCGGTGTTCTCCCGCGGCCGTGGTGAGGAGCTGGCCCGCAAGCTGCGCTGCGGCATGGTGTCGGTGAACGCCGTGCTGGCGTTCGCGGCGATCCCCGGCCTGCCCTTCGGCGGCGTCGGCGACTCCGGGTTCGGCCGCATCCACGGTGACGACGGGCTGCGCGAGTTCACCACCCCGCAGTCGGTGACCCGGCTGCGCTTCCGGGCGCTGCTGAACCCGATGACCTACGACCGCGGCTCGCGGACCGTGCGCCACGTCGTCCGGCTCACCAGGCTGCTCTACGGCCGGTGACCGGCGGCCCGGTGCGGAGACCCCGCACCGGGCGCCCGGTTCAGTTCGAGACCTGCTTCTCCAGGTCGGTCAGCACGGCCTCGGCGCCGATGACGCCCAGCCCGAGGAACCACGTCTCGTCCGCGACCGGCTTCGCGTGGCCCGCCTTCACCGCGGTCAGGCCCGCCCACAGCGGCCCTCCGAGGATCTCCTGCCGCGCGGTCTTGGACGCGTCGCCGTAGGTGGCGTAGAGGATCCAGTCGGCGTCGGCCTTGCCGATCTGCTCGGTGCTGACCTCCACCGCGAGGTCGTCGACCTGCTGGCTCTCCGGCTGCGGGAGCTTCGCGTCGATCAGGATCGTGCCGATGAACGACTTCCTGGCGTACAGCCTGGTCTTGCCCGCGAGGAACCGGACCATCGAGATGGTCGGGCGCTTGCCGAACTCCTGCTCCACGGCGTTGCCGACGGCTTCGGCGTGCGCGGTGTAGTCGGCGAGCATCTTCCGAGCGTCGGCGACGCGGTCGAGCGCGGCGGCGTTGAGCCGGAAGTTCTCCTTCCAGGTGTAGCCGGGGCGGACCGCGAACACGGTGGGCGCGATGGCGGAGAGCTTGGCGTACTGGGCCTCCTCGCGCAGCCGCGAGCCGAGGATGAGGTCCGGCCGCAGCTCGGCGATCGCCTCCAGGTTCAGCGAGCCGATCGTGCCGACGTTCTCCGGCGTGCCCGCCTTGTCGCCGATGTAGGGCGGCATGGTCGGCGCGCCGTCGGGGAACGCGACGCCGACGGGCTTGACGCCCAGCGCGACCACGTTGTCCAGTTCGCCGCCGTCGAGCACGACGACCCGCTCCGGCTTCTTCTCCAGCGTCGTCTCGCCCATCGCGTGGCGGATCGTGCGGGGGAACACGCCGGGCTCCGCGTCGGTGCCGAACGTCTTGCTCTTGTCGCCCGCTTGGCCGAACTCCGCTCCGCCCTGTGCCACGGCGGGCTGTCCGGCGGGTTGCGCCGTCTGGCCGCACGCCGTCAGCGCGAGGGTGCAGGCGAGCGCTGCCGCCCAGATGGTCCTTCGGTTCGACACAGCGCGAATCCTTCGCTACTCAAGGTCACTGAGCTGGACTTATTAGGCCTTCCTAACCGTAGTCGAGGGCGTTGTGCCGTTACGACGACTCGTGACGTGGGGTACTAATGGCATCGGTCAGCGGCGATCGGGAGGCAACGGTGAAGAAGATCATCAATGATCCGTCCACAGTGGTCGAGGAATCCCTGAAGGGGATGGCCTTGGCCCACCAGGACCTGATCGCGGTCCAGTTCGACCCCACCGTGGTCGTCCGGGCGGACGCCCCCGTGCCGGGCAAGGTGGCCGTCATCTCCGGCGGCGGAGCGGGCCACGAGCCCCTCCACGGCGGTTTCGTCGGCCGGGGGATGCTCGACGCCGCCTGCCCCGGCCACGTGTTCACCTCGCCGACCCCCGACCAGGTCCAGGCCGCCGTGCGGAGGACCGACGCGGGCGCCGGGGCGCTGCTGGTCGTGAAGAACTACACCGGCGACGTGCTCAACTTCGAGACCGCCGCCGAGCTGGCCGCCGCCGACGGCGTGGAGGTCCGCACCGTCGTGATCGACGACGACGTGGCCGTGACCGACTCGCTCTACACCGCGGGCAGGCGCGGCGTCGGCGGGACGCTGCTGCTGGAGAAGGTCGTCGGGGCCGCCGCCGAACGCGGGGTCGACCTCGACGGCTGCGAGGCGCTGGCGCGCCGGGTGGTCGGCCGGGTCCGGTCGATGGGCCTCGCGCTCGCGGCGGGCACCGTGCCGCACGCGGGCGAGCCCGGCTTCACCCTCGCCGAGGACGAGATCGAACTCGGCATCGGCATCCACGGCGAGCCCGGCAGGCGCCGGGTGAAGATCGGCACCGCCGACGAGATGGTCAGGAGCCTGCTGGACCCGATCCTGGAGGACATGCCGCTCGCGGACGGCGACCGCGTGCTGCTGTTCACCAACGGGATGGGAGGGACCCCGCTCATCGAGCTCTACCTGGCGCACGGCATCGCGGAGCGGTTGCTGGCGGAACGGGGGATCGTGGTGGAACGCCGGTTGGTCGGACCCTTCGTCACCAGTCTGGAGATGCAGGGCATGAGCCTCACCGTGCTGGAGCTGGACGACGAACTGCTCGACCTGTGGGACGCACCGGTCCACACGGCCGCTCTCCGCTGGGGGGTCTGACCGTGGTGGCGTGTTCTGGGCACGGGGTGGCCGTCGCGATGCGGACGGCGGCCAAGGTGCTGGAGGAGCACCGGGAGGAGCTGAGCAGGCTCGACCGGGAGATCGGCGACGGCGACCACGGCGAGAACATGCACCGCGGCTTCGCGGCCCTCGTGACCGCGCTGGAGCGCGACGCCCCCGACTCGCCGGGCGGCGTGCTGAAGCTGGTCGCCATGACGCTGATCTCCAAGGTCGGCGGCGCGGCCGGGCCGCTGTACGGCACGGCGTTCCTGCGGGCCGCGACGGCCGTCAAGGACACCGGCGAGCTGGACGCGGCCACCGTGGCGCTCGCGCTGCGCGCCGCGCTGGACGGCGTGGTCGCGCGCGGCAAGGCCGAGCGCGGCGACAAGACGATGGTGGACGCGCTGCTGCCCGCCGTGCTGGCGGCCGAGGGCGCGGTGGAGCGCGACGAGGACGTCCCGGCCCTCCTGCGCGCCGCCGCCGACGCGGCGGCCGAGGGCGCGGACTCCACGGTGCTCGTGCTGGCCCGCAAGGGGCGCGCGTCGTACCTGGGGGAGCGCAGCATCGGGCACATGGACCCCGGCGCCCGCTCCACCGCGCTGCTGCTGCGCACCTTCGCCGACGTGGCGAGCGGCCAGCGATGACCGCTCACCCCGAAACCCCGGCCGACCGTCGGGGCGGCACCCGATGACCGCGCTGGTCGGGCTGGTGGTCGTCTCGCACAGCCGCAAGCTCGCCGAGGGCGTCGCGGAGCTGGCCGGGCAGATGGCGCCCGACGTCGACGTGCTGCCCGTGGGCGGGGACGGCGAGGGCGGGCTGGGCACGGACTACGCCGCGGTCGCCGACGCCGTGGTCGAGGCCGACTCCGGGGCGGGCGTCGTCGTGCTCTACGACCTCGGCAGCGCCAAGATGGTCGCCGAGATGGCGGTCGAGGAGGTCGACGACGGGCGGGTGCTCGTGGTCGACGCGCCGCTCGTCGAGGGCGCGGTGGCCGCCGCCGTGGCCGCGCAGGGCGGCGTGGCGATGGCGGAGGTGGGCGTGGCGGCGGCGAGCGCCACCCCCGGCAGCGCGGGCCAGGTCACCGCCGTCAAGCCGAGCGGACGGCCGTCGCTGCGGCTGGTGACGAACGCCGCCAGCCTGGAACTGGTGCTGACCAACGACGTCGGGCTGCACGCGCGGCCGTCGGCGCTGCTGGCGCGCACGATCGCCGACCTGGACGCGAACGTGCTCGTGCGGTTCGACGGGGACGAGGCCGACGCGCGCAGCGTGCTGGCGCTGATGGGTCTCGGGGCGCCCGGCGGCGCGCGGATCGAGGTCGTGGCCAGCGGCGCGGACGCCGAGGAGGCGCTGCGGCGCATCGAGGAGCTGGCGGAGCGCGGTTTCGACGAGTGAACCGGCAACTTGCACGATCCCGATGGTGAAGCTCACGCGTCGGTGCGCCCGGACCGTGGCATAGTCGCCACAAGTTACCGTTCGGTAGCACCGGGAGGTCGTCGTGGCGCGCCAGTTCAGCACGGTCGGAGTGGTCGGACTCGGCACGATGGGCGCGGGCATCGCCGAGGTGTTCGCCCGCACCGGGGTCGCGGTGATCGCGGTGGACGTGGACGAGCGGGGCATCGAACGCGGTCTCGGCCACCTGGAGCACTCGACCTCGCGGGCCGTGGAGCGCGGCAAGCTGGACGAGGCTGGCAAGGCCGAACTGCTCGGCCGGATCAGCACCAGCACGTCGCTCGCGGACCTCGCGGGCTGCGACCTCGTGGTCGAGGCCGTGCCGGAACGCATGGACCTCAAGGCCTCCGTGCTCGCCGAACTGGACCGGATCTGCCCGCCCGACACCGTGTTCGCGTCCAACACCTCGTCGCTGTCGATCACCGAGATCGGTGTCCACACCGGACGCCCCGGCAAGGTCGTCGGACTGCACTTCTTCAACCCGACCCAGGTGCTCAAGCTGGTCGAGGTCGTCCGGTCCGTCGTCACCGAGCCCGACGTCGTCGCGGACGTCGTCGCACTGGTGGAGGGCCTCGGCAAGACCCCCGTCGTGATCGGCGACCGGGCCGGGTTCATCGCCAACGCCCTGCTCTTCGGCTACCTCAACCACGCCGTCCGGATGTACGAATCCCGTTACGCCACGAGGGAAGACCTCGACGCCGCCATGCGCTACGGCTGCGGCTACCCGATGGGCCCGCTGGCGCTGCTCGACCTCATCGGCCTCGACACGGCCTACGAGATCCTCGACACGATGTACCACCAGTCCCGCAACCGCCTGCACGCCCCGGCGCCGGTGCTCAAGCAGATGATCACCGCGGGCCTGCTCGGCCGGAAGTCCGGCCGCGGCTTCTACACCTACGACGGCCCCGACTCCTCCACCGTCGTGCCCGACGTGCACACGCCCGCCGCCGCGTCGGACACCACCGCGGTGCGCGACGTCCGGCGCGTCGGCGTCATCGGCACCGGCACCATGGCCACCGGCATCGTCGAGGTGTTCGCCAAGCGCGGCTACGACGTCGTGCTGCGCGCCCGCTCCCTCGACAAGGCCGAGGCGGCGCTCGCGAGGGTGCGCAAGTCGCTGGACCGCGCCGTGTCGAAGGGCAAGCTGTCCGAAGTGGACGCCGCGGCCGTGCTCGGCCGCGTCTCGCCCGCCGTGGAGTTCGACGAGCTGGCCGACTGCGACCTGCTGGTCGAGGCCGTCGCCGAGGACCTGGCGGTCAAGAAGGCCGTCTTCCGGTCGCTGGACGAGGTCTGCAAGCCCGGCGCGATCCTCGCGACCACCACGTCGTCGCTGCCGGTCATCGAGTGCGCCGCCGCCACCGCCAGGCCCGGCGACGTCGTCGGCCTGCACTTCTTCAACCCCGCGCAGGTGATGAAGCTGGTGGAGGTCGTCGACACCATCTCCACCTCCGCCGACGTCGTCGCCACCGCCCGCGCGGTGTGCCTCGACCTGGGCAAGCAACCGGTCCACTGCGGCGACCGCGCCGGGTTCATCGTCAACGCGCTGCTGTTCCCGTACCTCAACGACGCCGTCAAGATGCTCGAAGCCCACTACGCCGACGCCGACGACATCGACAACGCCATGAAGGTCGGCTGCGGCCTGCCCATGGGCCCGTTCGAGCTGCTCGACGTCGTCGGCCTCGACGTGTCGCTGGCGATCGAACGCACCCTGTACCTGGAGTTCCGCGAAGCGGGCTTCGCCCCCGCTCCGCTCCTGGAGCACCTCGTGACCGCCGGGCGGCTCGGCCGCAAGACCGGGAAGGGGTTCCGCGACTACGCCTGATCCGCCGTCGTGAGCTGCGCGGATGAGCGGGAGCGCCCCCGATACCAGTGGCCGCCGCACACGGGGGCGTCCACGTTTGGCATGGTGGTAGTCATGCGGCGCGCGGTGATCTCGCTCTTGGTGGTGTTGCTCGGGTTGACGAGCGGATGTGCGTACTCGGTGCGGGGTGCGGCAGTGGCGGAACCGCAACTGGACATCGACTCGCCGTTCTCACCCGGCGGCGAGTCGACCGACCCTTCCGTCGACCCGTCCGAGGACCCCTACCCGTCGACGTCGGGCTCGGCGCCCACGTCGACGTCCGACGACCCCGCGGCAGACCCGGTCAAGAACCTGTGCGGCCTGATCGGCTGGGGCGACCTGCCCTACACCGGCACCGACAAGAGCAGCCCGCCGTCGGACCGCGACTACGACCCCACCTACGACCAGTCGTGCAAGTGGCAGACCAGATCCGGGGAACTGGACGTCGGCGTCACCCTCCGCTACCGCGCGGGCAAGCCCGTCGCGCTCCAGGAGAACTCCGGCGAGTACGACCTCAACGGCCGCAAGGTCACCTACCTGGACCGCACCGCCGACACCGAGGTCCAGCCGTCCTGCGTGCTCGTCCTGGACTACGCGGGCGGCGGCCTCGGCATCATCGTGATCGACGGCTCGAACAAGTTCGGCGCCATCTGCGACCAGGGCAAGCACCTGGCCGAGGTGCTGCTCGCCAAGGAGCCGAAGGGCTAACCGCAGCACCCACCGCCGCAGCAGCCGCCGCCGCCCTGGGGCGCCTCCGCGGCGGCCGTCGCCACCCCGACGACGGACAGCAGCTTCACCGTGTCCGAATGGCCCTCGGGGCAGTCGGCGGGCTCCGATGAGGCGCTCATCGGCCGCTTGACGTCGAACGTGGAACCGCAAGCCTTGCAGCGAAACTCGTAGGTGGGCACCCGACCATTCTCCTCGGCCAGGAGGCCCATCGGTAGTCTGGTCCCTCGTGCCACGCCGCAACCACCCCAAACGACCAGCGTCGGCCGACGACCGACCACTCGGCGGGGGCCACGGCTGGGCCCGCAACGAGTCGGCGTCGGACGGCGAGTGGCTGGTGCGGAACGTGGCCGGGGCGCAGACGACGAAGCACTACCGGTGTCCGGGGTGCGACCACGAGATCCAACCGGGAACGCCCCACGTGGTCGCGTGGCCCGCGGCGGACTACGGGTCGGTGGAGGAACGACGGCACTGGCACCAGGGGTGCTGGAACTCCCGCACTCGAAGGCCTCGGCGGGGGTATTGAGTCCGGGGTTCGGGTCGTGCGGGGAAGCCGTGGCGACCGTTGTCTCGGGCCCGCAAGCACCCAACCCGCCGCAGCCGAAGCGGACCCCACCCAACCAAGCCCACCAGAAGTGGAAGCGCTCAACCCGCCGCAGCAAAGCGGACCCACCCAACTGGACCGAGTCCAGACCCCTCCCTGCCCCCGATCCACAGCGCCCTCATGGTCGGCCGTGCCGGGTCAAGGCGTCTTTCCAGCCTTGACGCGGTACGTCCGGCCATGAAGACAATTGCGCGACCGGGGGGAGGCTCCACCCCCCCGCACCCCCGGCACGCAACTCTCAAAGAGGTCCCCCATAGTGCAGGGCCCCCCGATGCACACGCTACGACAGACCACCGACGAAACCGGATCGTCGCAGGTCCGAGGACCGCAAGGGCAGACTTCGCCCCGCCCGTCAATCGTCTCGATGCCCCGCTGTGTCAAGGTGGGAAAGATGCCTTGACGAACAAGGCGAGACACGATGGGAGTGGGGAACGGGCTCTGCCCCCGCTTCGCGGTGGACGTGTCCCGTTTGTTGGGTGGGTCGGGTTTCGGTTTCGGTGAAGGGGTTGTCGTGGGTGGTGTGAAGGTCGGTGCGAACACCGTGTTGCCCGCTGTGCGGGAGGCTGTCGTGCTGCGCACTGCTGATGGGCTTGAGTTGGTGGGGGAGTTGGCCCTTCCCGTCGAGGTGGCGCCCGTGGCGACCTTGGTGTTGTTGCACCCGTTGCCCACGCATGGCGGGATGATGGACTCGCACCTCTACCGCAAGGCTGCTTGGCGGTTGCCCGCTCTGGCCGGGATCGCTGTTCTGCGGTTCAACACCCGTGGCACGGTCAGTGAGGCCGGTCGCAGCCAAGGCGCGTTCGACGGGGGTGTGGGGGAGCAGTTCGACGTTGCTTCCGCCGTCGAGTTCGTGCGGGAGCGGGGGTTGCCCGGTGTGTGGTTGGTCGGGTGGTCGTTCGGGACCGATCTCGCGTTGATGCACGGGTGCCTGCCCGGTGTTCGCGGCGCGGTGCTGATCTCGCCGCCGCTGCGGTGGAGTTCGCCCGCGGAGCTGCGGGTGTGGGAGCGGTCCGGGAAGGCCGTGGTGTGCCTGGTGCCCGAACTGGACGACTACCTGCGGCCCGACGAAGCCGCGGAGCGGTTCGGGGCCGATCTGCCCAGCGCTTCCGTGGTCCCGTTCGAGAACGCCCGGCACCTGATGGTGGGGCAGTCGGACAAGGTGCTCGACGCGATCGTGGGCGTGGTCGCGCCGGACGTGCGGACGCCGCTCGCGCGCACGTGGGACGGGGCGTGGGAGAAGCGTCAGGTGACGATCGTCGAGTCCTGACGGCGGTGGACGTGCAGGTTCCCCTGGTTCGTCGTGCGGACGAAGCCCAGCTTCTCCGCCACGCGCTGTGACGGCGTGTTGTCCGGGTCGGTGAGGATCACCACCGGCAGGTCCGGGCGGGCCCGGTCGGCCCACTCCAGCGCCGTGCGCGCCATCTCCGGGGCGTAACCGCGGCCCCAGTGCGCGGGCGTGAAGCGGTAGAAGAGGTTGAGGGTCCGCTCGCCGTCCAGGTCGTGGGTGCGCAGGCCGCCGAACCCGATGACCTCGCCCGCCAGCTCCACGGCCCAGTAGCCGATGCCGTCCTCGACCCAGTGCCGCAGCCAGGCCGCCAGGTTCTCGGCCGTGCGCTCCGGCGACGGGGTGCCGTCCGCGTTGTGCCGGTTCGTCTCGGGGTCGCCCATGATCGCCAGCGCGGACGCCAGGTCGCCGGGCACGACCCGGCGCAGCCGGAGGCGTTCGGTGTGCAGTTCGTCCGGTGGCGCTGTCATGCCCCGACGGTAGCGCCGGGGTCCGACGGTCAGCGCTTGGCGGCCGGAGCCACCTGCTGGGTGGGCGTGGGCTTGGGCAGGTTCACGGTCTCCTCCGACCGGGCCTGCTTGTCCGCTGCGGGAGCGGCGGGAGCGGCGGACTTGGCCGGAGCGGCGGGACCGGCCGGGGTGACCGGAGCGGCCTGGACGGTGGGTGCGCTCGCCACCGCGGCGGCGGGGACCGCGTGCGGTGCGGCGGCCTCCTTCTCCACCTCCAGCGGTTCCAGCAGCGGTGCGATGTCCTGCAACGCCGTGCGGGCGTTGCGCAGCTGCTGCGACAACCCGTTGCGGAGCTTGGCCAGCGCCTCGACCTGCTGCGTGGCCGCCGCGACCCGCCGGTTCGACTCCTCCGTGGCCTCGCGCACGCGCCGGTTCGACTCGTCCGTCGCCTCCTGCACGCGGGCGGTCGCCTCGCTGATCGAGTCGTGCCTGCGCCGGTTCGCCTCCTCCGTCGCCTCGCGCACGAGGCGCTGGGCCTCGGCGTTGCTGGAGGCCTGCTCCTGCGAGATCTGCGCGCGGATCCGGTTCGCCTCGTCCTGCGACTCGCGCAGCCTGCGGTCCGCCTCGGCCTTGCTGGCCGCCTCGGCCTCCGCGAGCGTCTTCATCGACTCGACCCGGCGCGCGGCCATCGCGATCTCGAAGTCCTCCTCGACGGTGACGCGGCGCTGCTCGGCCTCCTTGACCACGACGTCGGCCGCGGCGCGCGCGTCCTCGACGATCTTCTCCGCCTCGGCGCGGGCCTTGTCCAGCACGCCGCGGTGCTCGGCCTCCATCGCGGCACGGCGCTGGTCCAGCTCGGCGATCAGCTTCTCGTAGCGGGCGCGCAGCACGCCCGCCTCGCCCTCGGCCTTGGCGCGGATGTGCCCGCCCTCGGCCTCGGCACGGGACTTGATCTCCGCGGCCTCCTCCTGGGCGAGGCGCAGCATGCGCTGCAACCGCTCGCTCAGGCCCTCCAGCGTGTTCGGCGGCATGGAGAGCCGCTCGACCTGACCCCGCATCTCGGCGATCTCGGATCGAGCGGCTTCGAGCTGGCGTGCCAGGTCGTTGGTCTGGGACACCGCGGCGTCACGGTCGGCAGCCAGCAGCCGGAGGTCCGAGTCGAGCCGTTCGAGGTGGTCCTCGACCTGGCCCTTGTCGTACCCCCGCTTGGCGATGTCGAAGCCGGATCCCAGCGGGACGAGGTCACGATCGTCGGCGAGGCCCATGCCCCCACGCTACCCGCTCGCGGTGACCCGGTGGCACCCCGGCGCGGACTTCGCCTACACGCCGCGGAAGCGGTTGATGCCGCTCAGGTGCGTTGCCCGCAGGGCCTGGTCGCGCACGCCGAGGCCCTCGCCCGGAGCGAGGCACAGCACGCCGACCTTGCCCTGGTGGGCGTTGCGGTGCACGTCGTGCGCCGCCTGTCCGGTGTCCGCCAACGAGTACACCTTGGACACCGTGGGGTGGATCTTCCCCTTGGCGACCAAGCGATTCGCCTCCCAGGCCTCGCGGTAGTTGGCGAAGTGCGAGCCGACGATCCGCTTGAGGTTCATCCACAGGTAGCGGTTGTCGTACTGGTGCAGGAACCCGCTCGTGGAGGCGCAGGTCACGATCGTGCCGCCGCGCTTGGCGACGAACACGCTGGCGCCGAACGTCTCGCGGCCGGGGTGCTCGAACACGATGTCCGGGTCGTCGCCACCGGTGAGCTCGCGGATCCGCGAGCCGAACCGCTTCCACTCCTTGGGGTCCTGCTCGTGCTCGTCCTTCCAGAACCGGTAGCCCTCGGCGCTGCGGTCGATGATCAGCTCCGCGCCCATCGACCGGACCAGCTCCGCCTTCTCCGGGCTCGACACGACGCAGATCGGCGTCGCTCCGCCGTTCAGCGCGAACTGCGTGGCGTAGGAGCCGAGACCGCCGGACGCGCCCCAGATGAGCACGGTGTCGCCCTGCTTCATGCCCGCGCCGTTGCGGGACACCAGCTGCCGGTACGCGGTCGAGTTGACCAGTCCGGGCGACGCGGCCTCCTCCCACGTGAGGTGGTCGGGCATCGGCATGAGCTGGTTGGACTTCACCAGCGCGAGTTCGGCGAGCCCGCCGAAGTTCGTCTCGAAGCCCCAGATCCGCTGCTCCGGGTCGAGCATCGTGTCGCTGTGCCCGTCCGCGTGCTCCAGCTGCACGTCCAGGCAGTGCGCGACGACGCGGTCGCCGGGCTTCCAGGCGTTCACGCCGGGGCCCGTGCGCAGCACGACGCCCGCCAGGTCGGAGCCGACCACGTGGTAGGGCAGGTCGTGCTTGGCCGCGAGCGGCGAGGACTTCCCGTAGCGCTTGAGGAACCCGAAGGTCGACATCGGCTCGAAGATCGACGTCCACACGGTGTTGTAGTTGATGGCGCTGGCCATCACCGCGACGAGCGCCTCACCGGGACCGGGTTCCGGCGTGGGGACCTCGTCCAGGTGCAGCGACTTGCGCGGGTCCTTGTCCTTGGTGGCCAAGCCCTCGAACATCCCGGTCTCGTCCTCGTGGACCGTGATGCCGCGGTACGTCTCGGGCACAGGGAGTGACGCGATGGCGTCGAGTTCGTCGGCCAGGATCGCGTCGAGGATCTTCTGCACGGCGGGTCCTCCCATGTGAGGAGTATCAGGTGGCGAGGCGAGAAGCGCTGGGAGCCGGAGGTTACCGACGAGTAACCGATTCAGAACGACCGTTGTGAGCCAGGGCACGGAAAGTAATGTTGACCGGTCGGCCAATCAAGGCGGACCATCGGTGGTGTCCCTCTCCAGGACGGAGGTAAAGGATCATGGACAAGGCGTGGACCAGGTGGCAGGACTGGGCGGAGGTCGTGATCGGCGTCGTGGTGCTCTTGGCCCCGATCGTCGTCGACACCACCAACGGCGCGATGTGGACGATGATCGTGCTGGGAGCCCTGATCGCCATCGACGGACTGGCGTCGCTCGCGGCGCCCGCGATGGTGTACGGCGAGTGGTTCCAGATGGTGCTGGGCGTGCTGTTGTTCATCTCGCCGTTCGTGATCGGCTACACCGACCTCACCGGCGCCGCCTGGACGTCGTGGGTCGCCGGTGTGCTGACCGTCGCGGCGGGGGCCATCGCCCTCCCGGCCGCGAACAGCGCCCACTCGGGACGTTCGGGGCTGGCGGGCCAGCACTGACGGCAGGACAGGTCGGGGCTCACGACTCGCGGGTCGTGAGCCCCTCGCACGTCGAGGAGGCCGATCGTGGCTGAGGACGGGTCGGCCAGGGAGCGCATCCTCGTGGCCGCCGAGGAGCTGTTCGCCGAGCTGGGTTTCGACGCCACGCCGACGTCGCGCATCGCGGAGCGGGCCGGGGTGCCGAAGGGCCTCGTGCACTACTACTTCCGCCGCAAACCCGACCTGCTGGCCGCGCTCGTGCGCAGGCTGCCCAGCGGCGCCGTCGACCCCGATCTGGTCGTGGTCGACGGCGACATCGCGGCCAGCCTCGCCGAGCTGGTGGCCGTGCTGGACGCCAGGAGCGACGCGTCCCCGCTGCTCTCGCACCTGCTGTGGCGCGAGGCCGACACCCACCCGGACGTGCGCGACGCCCTGCACGAGCGGCACCGCGCGGTCGCGGTCCAGGTCCGCGACGTCATCCTCGCCGCCGGTGGTCCCGCCGTGGCGGGCAAGGACGTCGACAGCGCGGCCGCCCTCGTGGCGCTCGCCGTGAGCTACCGGCACTCGGTCGCCCGGCACAGCCCCGAGGAGGACCGGCTGATGGACCGCGAGCTGGCCTTCGTGGCTAGTGCGCTCGCGTAGCGGGCTCGACCAGCTCCACCAGCACGCCGCCCGCGTCCTTCGGGTGGACGAAGTTGACCCGGCTGCCGGACGTGCCGCGCCTGGCCTCCTCGTAGAGCAGCCGCAGGCCCTTGGTGCGCAGCGCGGCGGCCGCCGCGTCCACATCGGACACCCGGTAGGCCAGCTGCTGGAGCCCCGGACCCGAGCGGCCGATGAACTTCGCGATCGTCGACGTCTCGTTCAGCGGCGCGAGCAGCTGCACGGCCGGTCCGGTGCCGTCGTCGCCGGGCGCGCGGAGCATGGCCTCGTGGACGCCCTGCTCCTCGTTGACCTCGGTGTGCGCCACCTCCAGGCCGAAGTTGTCCCGGTGGAACGCGATGGCGGCGTCGAGGTCCGGCACGGCGATGCCGACGTGGTCGATGGCGGTGACGAGACCGCGGAGTGCTTCCTGCATCGGGCCAGCGTAGTGACGGAATCGGTCTAGCGGCAGTTGTGCGGCGCCTCACAGGGGTACCGCCCGGTAACCCTGGGTATCGTGTGAAGTTAACGCTCGCTCACCTCCTGGAGGCTCTTGTGTCCGGTTCCGTCATCGTCGCCGGTGCCCGTACCCCGATGGGCAGGCTGCTCGGGCAGCTCAAGGACTTCTCGGGCGCGCAGCTCGGCGGCGTCGCGATCAGGGCGGCGCTCGACCGGGCCGGTGTCGCCCCGGAGCAGGTGCAGTACGTGATCATGGGCCAGGTGCTGACGGCCGGAGCGGGCCAGATCCCGGCCCGCCAGGCCGCCGTGGCCGGTGGCATCCCGATGAGCGTGCCCGCGCTGACGATTAACAAGGTGTGCCTGTCGGGCGTGGACGCCATCGCGCTCGCCGACCAGCTGATCCGCGCGGGGGAGTTCGACATCGTCGTTGCGGGCGGCCAGGAGTCGATGACCCAGGCGCCCCACCTGGTGCAGAAGTCGCGCGGCGGCTTCAAGTACGGCGACGTGACGATGGTCGACCACATGGCCAACGACGGCCTGTTCTGCGCGTTCGACCAGGTCGCCATGGGCGCGTCGACGGAGAAGTACAACGGCCGCTACGAGCTGACCCGCGAGCAGCAGGACGAGTTCGCCGCCCGCTCGCACCAGCGCGCCGCCGCGGCGATCGAGAAGGGCCTGTTCGCGCAGGAGATCGCACCGGTCAGCATCCCGCAGCGCAAGGGTGAGCCGGTCGTGGTCAGCACCGACGAGGGCGTGCGGCCGGACACGACCGTCGACACGCTCGGCAAGCTGCGCCCCGCGTTCGCCGCCGACGGCACGATCACCGCGGGCTCGGCCTCGCCGATCTCCGACGGCGCCGCCGCCGTGGTCGTGATGAGCAAGGCCAAGGCCGAGGAGCTGGGCCTGGCCTGGATCGCCGAGATCGGCGCGCACGGCGTCGTGGCCGGGCCGGACGCGAGCCTGCACGAGCAGCCCGCGAACGCGATCAAGGCCGCCTGCGCCAAGGAGGGCATCGACCCCGCCGACCTGGACCTCGTCGAGATCAACGAGGCGTTCGCGGCCGTCGGCATCGTGTCCGCGCGGCAGCTCGGCGTGTCCGAGGACAAGGTCAACGTCAACGGCGGCGCCATCGCCCTCGGCCACCCGATCGGCATGTCCGGCGCCCGCATCGCGCTGCACCTCGCGCTGGAGCTCCAGCGCCGCGGTGGCGGCGTCGGCGCGGCCGCCCTGTGCGGTGGCGGCGGTCAGGGCGACGCGCTCATCGTGCGGGTCCCTAAGGTCTGACGTGTGACGCGGACTGTTGAGGTATCCGACCTGGTCGACCGCGCGCGGGCCGGACAGCCCCGCGCGGTCGCCAGGCTGATCTCCCTGGTCGAGGACGCGAGTCCGCACCTGCGCGAGGTCGCCGAGGTGTTGGCGCCGTTGACCGGTCGGGCCCGCGTGATCGGCCTGACCGGCCCGCCCGGCGTCGGCAAGTCGACGTCCACGTCCGTGCTGGTCTCGGCGTTCCGCGAGCAGGGCAAACGGGTCGGCGTGCTCGCCGTCGACCCGTCCTCGCCGTTCTCCGGCGGGGCGCTGCTCGGCGACCGGGTGCGGATGCAGGACCACGCCACCGACCCCGGCGTGTTCATCCGCTCCATGGCGACGCGCGGTCACCTCGGCGGCCTGTCGTGGGCCACGCCGCAGGCGCTGCGCGTGCTGGACGCGGCCGGGTTCGACGTGGTGCTGGTCGAGACCGTCGGCGTCGGCCAGTCCGAGGTCGAGGTCGTCTCGCTGGCCGACAGCACGCTGGTGCTGCTCGCGCCCGGCATGGGCGACGGCATCCAGGCCGCCAAGGCGGGCATCCTGGAGGTCGCGGACGTGTTCGTGGTCAACAAGGCCGACCGCGACGGCGCCGACGCGACCGCGCGCGACCTCAAGTACATGATCTCGCTGGGCAGGCGCGACCGCGAGGGGCCGTCGTGGCGGCCCCCGATCGTGAAGACCGTCGCGGCCAGGGGCGAGGGCGTCACCGAGCTGGTCGAGGCGGTCGACGCCCACCACGCGTGGATGACCGAGCACGGCGAGCTGGAGCGCAGGCGCGCCCAGCGGGCGGCGAGCGAGGTCGAGGCCATCGCCGTCGCCCAGCTCCGGTCGCGCATCGGTGACCTGCGCGGGGGCGCCGCGCTGGAGCAGCTCGCGAAGCGCGTCGCCATCGGGGAACTCGATCCCTACACCGCGGCCGATCACCTGATCGAGGGGCTCCAGGCGTAGGCCGGGCCTTCCGACTCTAGGCAACGGTGCACGAACAGCAGACCGTATTGGTTTCGCGCTCACCGCCTAGAGAGGTGCCACCGTGGACTCCGCAGAGGTGGATTCCGCAGGCTTGGAGGTGCTCTCCCGCCGGGACTGCCTCGGACTCCTCGCCTCGGTCACCATCGGCAGGCTGGTGTTCACCGACCGGGCCCTGCCCGCGGTGCAGCCGGTGGCGTTCGTCCTGCACGACGAGGGTGTGGTGGTCCGGCTGGCCGCGGGCAGCCCGGCACTGGCGGCGGGCGGCGCCGTCGTGGCGTTCGAGATCGACAACATCGCCCACGACCTCCGCGAGGGCTGGAGCGTCACGGTCGTCGGCCACGCGCACGAGGTCCGCGACCCGGAGTGGCTGAGGAGGCTGGCGGAGCTGAGGCTGCCGTCCCGCGGCGAAGGCGTGACGGACCGCTACCTGGTCATCACGATCGAGGTGGTGACCGGCACCCGGATCCCGATGCCGCGTCTGGGCTGATCGCCCGGAACAGGGGTTCGGTCACCAATGCGGCACTCCCGCTGACTACGGAGAGCAGTTACCCTCGTGCACGTCCCCACGAAAGGGATGGGTCACGTGGTCGGTTCGGGCGGATCGCACGCACTGCGACTGGACGGTCTCCTGCGCAAGCTGACCGAACGCACCACCGACGCGTCGGTCTCGCAGGAACGGCTGCACCTGCTGCTCAGCGCCGTCGTCTCCCTGGCCAGCGACCTCTCCCTCCCCGACGTGCTGCGCCGCGTGGTCGAGTCGTCGTGCAGCCTGGTCGGCGCCCGCTACGGAGCGCTCACGGTGGTCAGCCCCGACCGCCGCCTGCTGGAGTTCACCTACGTCGGCTCCGACGGCGACGCGGGCGTGGACCGGGACGCGCTGCCGAGGGTGCGCTCCCACCCGGACCCCAGCGGTGCCGCGGGCGAGTCCGGCGCCTGCCTCCGGCTGCCCGTGCACCTGCGCACCGAGGTCTTCGGCAACCTGTACCTGGCGGACAGGGAGGACGGCGGCGAGTTCACCGAGGTGGACGTCGAGATCGTCACCGCCGTCGCCGCCGCCGCGGGCATCGCGATCGAGAACGCCCGCCTCTACGAGCAGACCCGGCAGCGCGAGGTGTGGCACCGCGCGTCCAACGAGGTCACGCTCGCGCTGCTCACCGGCATCCCCGGCCACGACGCGCTCAGCCAGGTGGCCGCGCAGGCCCGCGGCGCGGCGGACGGGATCGCCGCCGCGCTCGTCCTGCCCGACCACCGGGGCGAGCTGGTGCTGGAGGTCGTGGACGGGATCCTCGGCAGGCACGCGAAGGGCTTCACCGTGCCCGGCGCCGCGGCGTCCTGGGAGGTCTTCTCCACCGGCAAGGCGAAGGTGATCGACCGGCTCGCGCAGGCGGCGCCGTGGCCGGAGGACGTCAACCCCGGCCTGGTGGAGGACTTCGGCCGGATCGGGCCGATCGTGCTGGTGCCGATGGCCGCGGGCGACCGCGTGCTCGGCGTGCTCCTGGTGGCACGCCCCCACGGGCACCCCCCGTTCAACACCGCCGACGTGGAGCTGGTGGAGTCGTTCGCGTCGCAGGCGGCGCTGGTGCTGGAGTTCACCCGCGCGCAGGAGGACAGCAGGCGGCTCGCGATCCTGGAGGACCGCGACCGCATCGCGCGCGACCTGCACGACCTGGTGATCCAGCGTCTGTTCGGGCTGGGGCTGGGGTTGCAGGGCCTCAACGGCTCGGTCGACCAGCCGATGGTCGCGGCCAGGCTGGCCGGGTTCATCGAGGAGGTCGACCACACCATCCGCGAGATCCGGCGGACCATCTTCTCCCTGCACGAACCGCCCAGCGGCGGCATCAGCCTGCGCGGCCAGCTGCTGCGCGCGGTGCGGGAGTCGACGCGGCTGCTGGGGTTCGAGCCGACCGTGGCGCTGGACGGCCCGCTCGACTCGGTCGTGCCGGACCCCGTGCGCCCCGACCTGCTGGCCTGCCTGCGCGAGGCGTTGACCAACGCCGCCCGGCACGCGTGCGCCACGTCGGTCTCGGTCTCCATCGCGGTGGACCGGGCGGCCACGGCGCTGGAACTGGTCGTGCGCGACAACGGGAGGGGCCTGCCCGAGCTCCGGGGCAGGCACAGCGGCGGACTGGTCAACATGTGCGCGCGCGCCGACCGGTGGTCCGGGCGGTGCGCGGTCGACTCCGAACCGGGCCGGGGCGTCGCCGTGGTCTGGTCGGTCCCCCTCGTCCGGCACCACGACTTCGGCTTGGAGGCGGAATGACGATCACCGTGCTGCTGGTGGACGACCACGAGATCGTGCGCCGCGGTCTTCAGCAACTGCTGGCGGTCGAGACCGACATCACCGTGGTGGGCGAGGCGGACACGGCCGCGGCGGCGGTGGCCGCGGCCCCGGTGCTCAAGCCGGACGTGGTGATCATCGACGTGCGGCTGCCGGACGGCAACGGCGTGACCGTGTGCCGGGAGATCCGGTCGACGACGCAGCCGCCGCCCGCGTGCCTGATGCTCACCTCGTACTCCGACGACGAGGCGCTGTTCGGCGCGATCATGGCCGGGGCCGCCGGGTACATGCTCAAGCAGGTGTCCGGCAACGACCTCGTCGCCGCCGTCCGCACGCTCGCCGCGGGCGGGTCGCTGCTGCACGCGGGCGTGACCGCGACCGTGCTGCAACGGCTGCGCAGCGGGCCGGAGGAGGACCCGAGGTACGCGACGCTGAGCCCGCAGGAGCGGCGGATCCTGGACCTGATCGCCGAGGGCCTGACCAACCGGCAGATCGCGCACCGGCTGTACCTGGCGGAGAAGACCGTGAAGAACTACGTGTCGTCGCTGCTGCACAAGCTCGGGTTCGACCGGCGCACGGAGGCGGGCGTGTACGCGGCACGCCGAAGGGACAACGGCTCGCACTCCCCCGGGTGAGACGAAACCGGCCGGTATGACATGTCAACCTGGGTACGGTGGCGGTGGATCATCGTCGCTCATCCCCTGGGGGACTGGCATGGACTCTGACCACTCGAAGCTCAGCCGCCGCGGCCTGCTCCGCGGCGCGGCCGTGCTCGGCGGTGCCGCGATCGTGGGCACACCCGGCGTCGCGGCGGCGCGGGAGCCGTCCGCGGGGACGGCGGGCGGGCGCCGGTTCACCGCCCGCGAGGGCACCGGCATCTCGGCCGCGCTCTCGCCGGACGGCAAGCTGGCCGCGATCGACCTCTACACCGCGATCTGGGTCCTGCCCGCCGGGGGCGGCCGGGCCCGCAGGCTCACCGGCGACGACCAGGACGCCACCCGCCCGCACTTCTCACCGGACTCCAGGACGCTCGTCTTCCAGTCCTACCGGGACGGCAACTACCACCTCTGGACCATCGGCGTCGACGGCGGCGGCCTGCGGCAGCTGACCACCGGCCCCGACGACCACCGCGAGCCCCGGTTCTCCCCGGACGGCACGCGGATCGCGTTCAGCTCCGACGTCGGCGGCAGCTACAACCTGTGGGTGCTCGACCTGCGCACCGGGCGCAAGACCCAGGTGACCAGCACGGACCTCGACGAGGGCGAGCCGAACTGGTCGCCGGACGGCAGCCGGCTCCTGTGCACGGTCGACGGCACCGCGATCGACTCCGTCGACCTCTCGGGCGGCAGGCAGCGGCTGGTCGAGCCGGTGGCCGACACCCGCCTGTTCGGTCCGGGGTTCGCCCCGGACGGCGCGCTGGCCTACACCACGCTGCGCGGCGCCGTGACGGAACTGGTCGTGGACGGCCGGGTCGTGACCGAGGGCGAGGACCTGTTCGGCTTCCCGGTCGCGTGGACGGCGGCGAGCACGGTCCTCTACACCGCCGACGGCGGCCTGCGCACCCGCGACCTCGCGAGCGGGGCCAGGGGCTCGGTGCCGTTCGACGCGACGGTGGACTACCGCAGGCACGAGAACCGGCGCGCGAAGCGGGACGTGTCGTCGCGCGCGCCGCGGCCGGTGCGGGGGATAGCGAGCCCCGTCCTCTCGCCAGACGGGGGGTCGGTCGCGTTCCGGGCGCTGAACGCCCTGTGGCTGCTGCCCGTCGGCGGCCGGCCGCGCAAGCTCGTGGACGACGGCTTCTTCAACTCCGACCCCGACTGGCACCCCGACGGCACGTCGCTGGTGTACTCCAGCGACCGCGGCGGCACGGCGGCGCTGTGGCGGCACGACCTCGCGACCGGTGGGCGGACGAGGCTCACGACCCTGCCCGGCGCGCAGATCACGCCCCGCTGGTCGCCGGACGGCACGCGGATCGCCTACCAGGACGCCGACGGCGCGACCTGGGTGTTCGACGTCGCGGCGGGCACGGCGTCCCGACTGCTCCCGGCCCTGTTCCAGCCCGGTCGCCCCACGTGGTCGCCCGACGGGAAGACCATCGCCCTGGCCGCCGTGAAGCCGTTCACCCGACGCTTCCGCGAGGGCACCAGCCAGGTCCTCACCGTCGGGCTGGACGACGGCGTCGTCCGCTACACCGAGCCCATGCCGTACAGGTCGCTCTCCACCAGGGGTGACGACGGCCCCGTGTGGTCGCCGGACGGCAGGTGGCTCGCGTTCGTCGTCGAGAGCGTCGTGTGGGTCGTCCCCGTCGACGCGCGCGGGGTGTTCACCGGCGAGCCGAGGCAGCTCACCCGCGAGGCGAGCGACGCGCCGTCGTGGAGCGGCGACTCGAAGACCCTGCTGTACCTCAACAACGGCCGGTTGAAGCTGGTCGACGTCCACGGCGGCCGGGCCCGTCCCGTGGAGCTGCCGCTGACCTGGACCCGGTCCCGTCCGCGCGGCAGGACCGTCGTGCGGGCGGGCGCCCTGTGGGACGGCAGGAGCGAGACCCTGCGGCGCGACGCGGACGTGCTGCTCGACGGCGACCGGATCGTCGGGGTGCACGACCGCCGCGACTGGCCCGGACTGTCCGTCGTGGACGCTTCCGGCCTCACGGTGATGCCGGGCCTGATCGACGCGCACAACCACTGGCACCTGCGCGGGCGGCAGTGGGGCGACCGCCAGGGCAGGCTGTGGCTCTCCTACGGCATCACGACCACGCGCTCACCGGGCGACCCGGCGTACCAGATGCTGGAGACCAGGGAGGCGCTCGACTCGGGCGCGCGCGTCGGCCCCCGCTTCTTCGCCACCGGCGAGGCCGTGGACGGCAGCCGGGTCTACTACAACTTCATGCGCCCCACCCGCGGTGAGGACCAGTTGGCGCTGGAGCTGTCGCGGGCCGTCGAACTCGACTACGACCTGATCAAGACCTACGTCCGGCTGCCCGTCGCGTCGCAGCGCGAGGTCGTGGAGATGGCCCACCGCGAGGGGATGCCGCTCAGCTCCCACTACCTCTACCCGGCGGTCAACGTCGGCATGGACGGCATGGAGCACGTCGGCGCCACCAACCGGCTCGGCTACTCCCAGACCACCAGCAGGCTCGGCCGCAGCTACCAGGACGTCACCGGCCTGTTCGCCGCGTCGGGCATGTCGGTCACGCCGACCCTGTTCCACGCCGCGATCCTCTACGCCGACGACCGCTCGCTGCTGGACGACCCGCGCACCAGGGCGCTGCTGCCGCCGTGGGAGTACGCGCGGCTGGAGCAGAAGGTCGCCGACGCGGGCAAGGACACCCCAGCCAACCAGCTGTCCCGCACCGCCCTCCCCGGCTGGGTGGCGATGCTGCTGGCGATCCACCGCGGCGGCGGGTTCGTCATCTCCGGCACCGACGCCCCGCTCGACGACGTGGCGCTGAGCCTGCACCAGAACCTGCGGGCGATGGTCCGGCACGGTTTCACGCCCCACGAGGCCCTCACCACCGCCACCCGCAACCCCGCGCGCTGGCTCGGCCTCGCCGACCGGCTGGGCACCGTGGAGCCGGGCAGGCTCGCGGACCTCGTCGCCGTGCGGGGCAACCCGCTCGCCGACATCACCGCCGCCGCGGCGGTCGAGGTCGTCGTGGCGGGCGGCGTGCCGCACCGGGTCGCCGACCTGGCGGCCCCGTTCACCGATCCGGCCGCGCTGTCGGCCCCGGCCGAGGGGCGCACGGGCGCGGACTACCCGAGCGCCGACCCGGACCTGTTCTGGTGGCACGGCGAACCGGAGTGGGCCGTGCACCACTGCCACTAGTGGCGACGAGGGGGCCCCGGCCGTCGGGGCCCCCTCGTTCCCGGCCTACTCCAGCAGGTCCGCGTACCTCTGGAGCGGGTTCCCGACCGGGTGGTGCGCCTGCGCCGACACACCCGCGGTGGGCACCGGCAGCGGCACCCCGGCGCACGTGAGGTCGCGGGCGGGGACCACGCCGTCGACGATGAACGACTCGACGATCGTGTCCACGCACGTGTTGCCGAACGCGTAGACGCCGTGGTCACCCTCGTCGGTCACGGTCAGCAACCGCGAGCCCGCGAACTTCGCGTGCGCCCGCTGCGCCCCCTCCAGCGGCGTGGCCGGGTCGCGGACGGACTGCACCATCAGGATCGGCGGCACCCCGCGCCCGGTCGGCGCCTTGAGCCGCAACGGCGGCCGGTCCCAGAACGCGCACGGCGCGGCCACGACGTACCAGCCGATCAGCGGGTACAGCGCGCCCTGCCGACCGGACTCCCGGACCAGGTGGTCGCGGTCGCCGCGGAACGGCGTGTCGTTGCAGATGATCGAGTGCAGGGTCCCGTTCGGCGCGTCGGCGAACCGGCCGAGCGCGGCGACCGACCCCCGCTGGTCCACGACGATCTGCCGGAGCTGCGCGAACTGCTCCGCGGCGGGCTGGAAGTTGTACTTGGAGTACTGCGCCCGGAACAGGAACAGGTCGAACAGCACCGACGTGAGCAGCGAGCCGTCCGGCAGCGGCAGCGGGTTCGCGGCCAGCTTCGCCCGGACGTCCTCGTAGTTGAGCCGCACGGCCTCCGCGGTCGTGCCGAGGTGGTAGAGCGAGTCGTACTTCGCCACCCACGGCAGGAAGTCGGTGCGGAAGCGGCGTTCGAAGCCCATGCCGAACGCGCCGAAGATCGTCTGGAACGTCGACGTGAACTCGGTGTTGGAGTCGATCACGAACTTGCCCACGCGGTGCGGGAAGTACGTGGCGTAGTAGGCGCCCAACCAGCTGCCGCCGGAGTACCCGACCCAGTTGACCTTCTCCCGGCCGAGCAGGTGCCGCAGCAGGTCCAGGTCCCGCACGGTCTGCTCGGTGTTGACGACCTTCCCGAACTCGCCGGAGCTGACCTGGCACGCCCGCGCCTGCTGCTCGGCGGCGTCGAACAGCAGTTCCAGGTTGGCCCGACCGCGGTCGCGCGGGTCGGTGATGCCGAGCCAGTCGTAGCCGCCGCAGGTGACGTTCGTGCTGTCACCGGTGCCGCGGACGTCGATCCCGATGATCTCCTGGTCCGCCAGGAGCTTCGGCTGGCCCAGGAACAGCAGCGGGAACGTCCGCCCCGGTCCGCCCGGTCCGCCGGGGTTGGTCAGGACGCTGCCCTTCGCCTCGCCGCTCACCGGCCGCAACCGGCTCACGGCGATCGTGATGTCCTCGCCCCGGCCCGCTCGCCGCCAGTCCTGCGGCGACAGGAACGTGCCGCACTCCAGCCGTTCCCCGCCGGGAGGCAGCCCCTCCGGCGGGTTCTCCTGGTCGAAGCAGGGTGCCCACTCGATCCGCTGCGCCAGGTACCGGTCCGGAACCGGCGCCTCGCGCGCTTCCCGCGCCTGTGCGGGCAGGCCTCCGCCCACCAGCGCTCCGATCAGCGCGATCACCAGCAGTGGTGTTCTCCGCATTGATCCCCCTCAGGATGTCGGAGCCTCCACCTCATCGCTGCGGTGAGGTCCGCCACAACCACCGAAAGTAGAAGGTCTGCTACCCCCGAAGGACTACGCCGTTTCCCACTGAGACGACCTGGGCAGGCCGGCCGTGGATAAGTACTGTTCTTGAGGTGGGGATCTTTCGAAGGAAGCGCCCGGTGGCGGTCGCCCGCGAAGTGATCAGGGATCACACCTACGACGACCCGATCGTCGACATCGCGGCGGAGGAGATGGACGCGGGCCACCTGCGCGCGGCCACGACCGTGCTGGCCGAGTGCCGGGACCAGCCGGAGCTGCGCGCGCTCCGCCTGGAGGTGCTGCGCGACCACGCCGTCGGCCACGCCGACGAGCTGCTTGACCTCGCCAAGAACGCCAACGACCCGGACCTGTGGCTGCTGGCGGGCGCGTCCTTCATCGGCGAGGCCTGGGCCGTGCGCGGCACGGGCAGGGCGGACGACATCGGCGAGGACCGCTTCAAGATGTTCTTCGCGACCCTCCGCAAGGCGGTGTCCCCGCTGCACGAGGCGGCGAACCTCCTGCCGCGCGACGCGGTCCCGTGGGCCCAGTTGCAGACCACGGGCATGGGTCTCCAGGTCGACCGGGGGCAGAAGGACGAGGTGTGGCGGGAGATCGTCCAGCGCTGCCCGACCCTCTACCCGGCCCACTGGGTGCGGGCCCAGATCCTGGCCCCCAAGTGGGGCGGCTCGACCGAGGAGATGATGGCGTTCGCCAAGGGCAGCGTGGACGCGGCGGCCCCCGGCGACCCGGTGGTGGCGATGCTCCCGCTGGCCCACTTCGAGGTCTTCCTGGAGCGCTTCGCCGAAGCCGTCCAGTCCAGGAGCGCGTTGAAGGTCGCCTCGCTGAAGATGCGCTACTTCGGCAAGGTCCACGACGAGATCGCCGAGGCGGCGGACAAGTGGGACATCGCGGTCCCGAGGGTGCACCCGAGGGCCCTCCAGGCGCACAACCTCTTCGCCGCGGCCTTCGCGCTGGCCGACGACGGCCCGAGGGCGAAGCGGCACCTGATCGGGATGCGCGACCACGTGCACGACATCCCGTGGACCTACGTCGCCTACCTCAAGGACGACGTGGAGAAGGAGTACACGGAGTTGGCGAACAAGTACCTGTAGCCCTCACCCCACGAGGGGCGGCGGCGCCCCGCCGGGTCCGGTCGCCCAGTCGGCCTCGCCCGCGTCGGCGGTCACCGCGAACTCCAGCACCGCCCCGTCGCGCAGCTCCTCCAGTTCCACCCAGGCCCGGTCGCGGACCTCGCCGTCCACCACCAGCCCGCGCACGTACTGGAGCACCCCCGGATCGGCCCCGGCGGCCGTGACCACCACGTCGCCGCCCTCCAGGTGGAGCACGGCCCGCTCGTACCGGGGCGCGTGCAGCAGGAACTGCCCGGTCCCCGGCACCACCGGGTACAGGCCCAGCGCGCTCAGCACGTACCAGGCGGACATCTGCCCGAGGTCGTCGTTCCCGGTCACGCCCGCGGGCCCGTCCACGAACAGGGTGTGCGCGGCCCTGACCACCGCCGAGGTCTTCCAGGGCTGCCCCACCAGGACGTACATCCACGGCGCGTGCAGGTCGGGTTCGTTGTTGGGGTTGTAGCGGAACTGGTTGTAGTACTCGTAGGCGCCCACGACCCACCTGTTCCGCGCGGTGCCCGCGGGGTCGTCGACCAGGTCCTCGTAGGCGAAGAAGTCGTCCAGCCTGGCCGCGGCGGCCTCGGCCCCGCCCAGCCTCTCCACCAGCCCCGGCACGTCCTGCTGCACCAGCCACTGGTACTGCCAGGCCGTCCCCTCGTGGAACCCGTCGTCGCCCTGGGGGGTGAACGACGGCAGCCACCCGCCTCCGGCGACGCGGGGCCGGGGGAAGCCGGTGAACCCGCGGTCAGACACCGCCCGGTCCCACAGCGACCGGTAGTTCAGGCCTCGGGCCCGCAGCGCGGCGGCGTCCTCGGCGTGCCCCAGCGCCTCCGCCATCACCGACAGCGAGGCGTCGGCCAGCGCGTACTCCAGCGTCGCGGAGGCCCCGTGGTGCGGGTCGACGTCCTGCCCCTTGCGGGGGAAGTCCCGGTCGTGCGGCACGAACCCGTGGGCCAGGTAGCCGGGGTTGCCCGCCCGGCCGCTGAACCGCGACCCGGCCTCGGGGACCCCGGAGGCGTTCTCCCACAGCGCCCGGTAGGCCTGCTCCTCCACCCCCTCCAGCGCGCCGAACCGCCACAGGTCGACGAGGAACGGCGTGACCGGGTCCCCGGTCATCGTGTTGGTCTCCTGGTTGGCGTAGGCCCACCGCGGCAGCCACCCGCCCTGCTCGTGCACGGCCAGCAGGGACCGCCCGACGTCCCGCGCCCTGCCCGGCCGCAGCAGGGCCAGCAGCTGGTTGTGCCCCCGGTAGGTGTCCCACAGCGAGAAGTACTCGTGGTAGGTCCACCCGTCGGCCACGTGGACCCGCCCGTCGAACCCCCGGTACCGGCCGTCGACGTCGTCGCCCGTCAACGGTTGCAGCAGCACGTGGTAGAGCGCGGTGTAGAACACCGTCCGGTCCACGTCCGAGCCCGAGACCTCCACCGACGACAGCTCGGCCAGCCAGGCCTCCTCGGCGAGGGCCCGCAGCGCGTCGAACGACTTCCCCCGCGCCTCCTCCAGGTTCCGCGCCGCCCCCTCGGGGTCCACCTGGGAGAGCGCGGTCGCGGCCGTCACCGGCCCCGGCGGGAACGTGACCCAGGCACCCCGCAACCCCGACGCGCCGGAGGCGCCGCCCCACACCCCCGAGGTCAGGAACGGCCGGTCGAACGTGGTCGTGAAGTGCGTGACGTAGGGCCGTCCGCCGCAGAACGCCTGCGCCGTGACGGTCCCGGCGATCGTCCGGTCGTCCACCACCCGCACGGCGCTGGCGAACACCGGCTCCTTGTCGTTGGCCTGCCCCACGTTCACCAGCACGGTCCCGCCGACCCCGTCGGGGAACGTGAACCTCTCCACCCCGCACCGCAGGGTCGCGGTGCACTCCGCGGTGATCCCGCCCTCCAGCGCGACCCGGTAGTAGCCGGGCTTCCCGACCTCGCCGTCGTGGGTGTACCGGGCCCCGTAGACCCGGTGGTCGAACGTCCGGGGCAGCGGCCCGACGATCGGCAGGATCGACACCAGCCCGCCCTGCTCCCAGCACCCGGCGCCGGACAGGAAGAAGTGCCCGAACCCCCGGATCACCGGGTCGTCGTACCGGTACCCCGCGTAGTGCGACCCGATCGGGCTCGACTGGGCCTTCCCGAACGGCATCGACGCGCCGGGGAAGGTGTTCCCGTCGTCCTTCGTCCCGATGAACGTGTTGACGGCCGCGAGAGGAGAGGTCATCAGGCCATTATCGGCGCCGCGGCGGTGATCGGACACTCCTCGTCCTGACACCGTTGTCCACCGCCGCCCGCACCATCCGGTCTGCGACGTATGGCCCCTTGACCAGCTTTACCGGTACCGAAACGTTGACAGGACCTGTCGGATCGGTGTGAAATGCCGCCACTATGACAACGTTGTCCGCGAATGGGGCGTCCGCCGTGGCCGGCGCTGCTGGGCGCAAGGTGCGTCGCGCGACGATGAACGACGTCGCACGGCTGGCCGGCGTCAGCATCAAGACCGTGTCCCGTGTCGTCAACGACGAGCCGGGCGTGCACCCGGCGACCGCCGAGCGCGTTCTGGCGGCCATCGACCAGCTCGGCTTCCGCCGCAACCTCAGCGCGCGCAACCTGCGCCGCGGGTCGTCGACGGGCACGATCGGGTTCGTCCTCGAAGACGTCGCCAACCCCTTCTACTCCGGTGTCACCCGCGCGGTGGAGGAGATCTCCCGCCTGCGCGGCCGCCAGGTGATCACCGGTTCGTCCGACGAGGACCCGGCCCGCGAACGCGAGCTGGCGCTGGAGTTCTGCTCCCGCAGGGTCGACGGGCTGCTGATCGTCCCCGCCGGGCTCCAGCACGGCTACCTCGTGCCCGAGATGCGCGCGGGCACCCCCGTGGTGTTCCTCGACCGCCCGGCGGGCGACGTCGTCGCCGACACCGTGCTGGTCGACAACATCGGCGGCACGGTCGAGGCCGTCGCCCACCTGGCCGCGCACGGCCACCGCCGGATCGCCTTCCTCGGCGACGCCCCGGACATCTTCACCGCCAACGAGCGCTTGCGCGGCTACCGCGAGGGCTGCGTCCGCTCCGGCGTCGGCTACCAGGAGGACCTGGTGGTCATGGGCCCGCACGACGAGCGCAGCATCGCCGCGGCGCTGCACCGGCTGCGCGGCTTCCGCGAGCCCCCGACGGCGCTCGTGACCGGCAACAACCGGATCACCGTCTACGTGCTGCGCGCGCTCGCGGGCACGGTCGACCGCCCCGCGCTCGTCGGCTTCGACGACTTCGAGCTCGCCGACCTCCTCTCCCCACCGGTGACCGTGATCGCGCACGACGCGAGCGCGCTCGGCAAAGCCGCCGGTGACCTCCTCTTCGCCCGTCTGGACGGCGACAGCTCGCCACCGCGCCGCGTCGTGCTGCCGGTGCGCTTGGTACCACGTGGATCAGGGGAGGTTCGTGCGTGAGCTCCGGTGACAGGCCCGTCGTACTACCGGCCAACCAGCCCAGGCAGTTCTACCGGGGTGGGGCGTCGATCGCGGCGTTGAGGGGCGACGAGTCGGCCGACTTCGGCCCCGAGGACTGGGTCGCGTCGACCACGACGCTCTACGGCCGGGACGACGCGGGGCTCTCCACGCTGCCCGACGGCACGCTGCTGCGCGACGCCGTGGCGGCGAACCCGACCGCCTGGCTGGGGGAGCGGCACGTCGCCGAGTTCGGCGCCGACACCGCGCTCCTGGTGAAGCTGCTGGACGCGGGCCAGCGGCTGCCGGTGCACTGCCACCCGTCGAACGAGTTCGCCTCGACCCACCTGAACTGCCGTCACGGCAAGACGGAGTCGTGGATCGTCGTCGGCACCAGCGGTGCCGAGCCGACCGTCTACATCGGATTCCGGGAGGACGTCGAGCCCGAGGTGGTGCGGGGCTGGGTGGCCGCGCAGGACACCGACGACATGCTCGCCGCGCTGAACCCGGTCCGGGTCGCGGCGGGCGACACCGTCTTCGTCCCCGCGGGCCTCCCGCACGCCATCGGCGAGGGCGTCTTCATCGTGGAGCTCCAGCAGCCGACGGACTTCTCCGTCACGTTGGAGTGGAAGGGTTTCCTGGCCAACGCCGACATCGGCCACCTGGGGCTCGGCTACGACGCCGCGCTCGGGTGCGTCGACCGCAGCGGGTGGGCCGGGACCCTCGACACCCTCGTCCGGCGCACGGCGGGCGACACCGCCGAGGTGGTGCCGCTGTTCTCCGAGCAGGCCGACCCGTTCTTCCGGGCCGACCGGCTCCAGGTGAGCGGCTCGCTGGTCCTCGACGCCTCGTTCGCGGTGCTCGTGGTGCTGGAGGGGGAGGGGAAGCTCGGCGACGTGCCCCTGCGCAGGGGCAGCACGGTCGTCGTTCCGCACGGTGCTGGTGAGGAGGTGCTCAACGGTGAGCTCGTCGCGATCCGATGCAGGCCGCCGAGGTTGGTCGGCTGAACGGGTGGTCCATGGCTGACCCGCTGCTCGAAGCCAAGGACCTGGTCAAGCACTACGGCAGCGTGGAGGCGCTGAGGGGGGCGTCGTTCACCGCCTACGAGGGCGAGGTCGTGTCCCTCATCGGCGACAACGGCGCGGGGAAGTCCACCCTGGTCAAGTGCCTGTCGGGCGTGCAGCGGCCGGATTCCGGCTCCCTGGTGCTCGGCGGTCGCGAGGTGGTGCTGGACTCGCCCGTCGCCGCCAGGGAACTGGGGATCGAAACGGTCTTCCAGGACCTGGCGGTGGCCCCGGACCTCGACCCGGCCGCCAACCTCTACCTGGGGCGCGAGCTGCGCAAGCCCGGTCTGCTGGGGATGTTGGGCGTGCTGGACAAGAAGGAGATGCGCCGCCGCGCGACCGCCTCCTTCGAGGACCTGGGCGTGAGCCTCCAGAGCATCGACGTGCCCATCGGCTCGCTGTCCGGCGGGCAGCGCCAGAGCGTCGCCGTGGCCAGGTCGGTGGTGTGGGCCAGCAAGCTCGTCTTCATGGACGAGCCGACGGCGGCGCTGGGCGTCGTGCAGCGCGAGCGCGTCCTGGACGTGATCCGCCGCGTCCGCGACCAGGGCGTGGCCGTGGTGCTCATCAGCCACAACATGCCCGAGGTGCTGGCGGTCTCCGACCGCGTGGAGGTGCTGCGGCTGGGCAGGCGGGTGGCCAGGTTCCAGGCCGCCGACACCACCGTCGAGGAACTGGTGGGCGCCATGACCGGCGCGCTGTCGCAGGAGGACGCCGGATGACGACCACCACCACCCCTGCGCGCGAGTCCCTGCTCAAACGCCTGGCAGGCACGAACACCCTGTGGATCGCGCTGGTCCTGCTGCTGCTGGTCGCGGTGTTCGGCGCGCTGCGCCCGGACGCCGTCCTCACGGTCTTCACGCTCCAGACCACCCTGGTGGAGACGGCGGTGCTGCTGGTGCTGGCCGTCGGCATGACCTTCGTGATCATCACCTCCGGCATCGACCTGTCCGTGGGGTCGGTGCTCGTGTTCTCCGGCGTCACCTCGGCCATGACCATGAACGCGCTGAGCGGCGGCGACGCCACCGGCGCCGGGTGGGGCGTCGTGGCGGTCGGCCTGCTGGTGGCGCTGCTCAGCGGCGCGGCCTGGGGCACGCTCAACGGCGTCCTCATCGCGAAGGCCAAGATCCCGCCGCTGATCGTCACGCTCGGCTCGTTCGGCGCGGCGCTGGGCGCGGGCCAGCTGATCTCCAACGGCTCCAACGTCAGCGGCGTCCCGAACGTGCTGGGCGACAACCTCGGCACCGGCACGACGTTCGGCGTCCCCAACCTCGTGATCCTCGCGGCCGTCGTCACCGCCGCGGGCGCGCTGGTGCTCGGCACGACCAGGTTCGGCAGGCACACCTACGCCATCGGCTCCAACGAGGAGGCCGCGCGGCGGGTGGGCATCTCCGTGACGAACCACCTGATGAAGGTCTACCTGCTGGCGGGCGTCCTGGCGGGGCTGGCGGGCTTCATGGCCATGGCCTACTTCCGGGTCGCCTCCATCACCGGGCACGACACCGACAACCTGAACGCCATCGCGGGCGTCGTCCTCGGCGGCACGTCCCTGTTCGGCGGGGCGGGTTCCGTCGTCGGCACGATCTTCGGCGTCTTCATCCCCGCCGTGCTCCGCAAGGGCTTCGTCATCATCGGCGTCAACGTCTACTGGCAACCCGTCGCGGTCGCCGTCGTCCTGGTCGCCGCAGTCTGGTTCGACCAGTCCCGCCGCAAGGCACGCGATCAACGCTAGGAGGAAGAACGTGTCAACGAGGACAGTTCGCACCCTGGGACTCGCCGCCGCCGCGCTGCTGCTGACGGCCTGCGGCAGCGGCGGCCAGATCGGCGACTCGGGGACCGCGAGCACCGCGAAGAAGATGGTGCTCATCCCCGGTGTCGCCGCTGAACCCTTCTACATCTCCATGGAGTGCGGCTTCCGCGAGGCGGCGAAGGCGGCGGGCTACGAGGTCGACGTCCAGGCCCCCGCCAGGTTCGACGCCACGCTCCAGACGCCGATCGTCACCGGTGTCCTGGCCAACAAGCCGGGTGCGGTGCTGATCGCGCCGACCGACGACAAGGCGCTCGCGGGCCCGATGAGGCAGCTCAAGGACGCGGGCGTGAAGGTGGTCGAGGTGGACACCAAGCTCCAGGACACCTCGATCGCGTCGGCCACCATCTCGTCCGACAACGAGCAGGGCGGCGAGAAGGCGGCCGAGACCCTGGCCGAGCTGGTGGGCGACAAGCAGGGTTCGGTGCTGGTGCTCAACACCAAGGCGGGCACGTCCACGACGGACGCGCGGGCGAAGGGCTTCGAGACCGCGGTCAAGAAGTACCCGAACCTCAAGTACCTGGGCCAGCAGTACACCGACAACGAGCCGGACCAGGCCGCGCAGAAGGTCACCGCGACGCTGGCGGCGAACCCCGACCTGATCGGCGTCTTCGCCACCAACCTCAACACCGGTGAGGGCGCCGCGACCGGCCTGCGCAACGCGGGCAGGACCGGTGCGGTCAACCTGGTCGGGTTCGACGCGAGCCCGAAGCAGGTCCAGGACCTCCAGGCGGGCGTGGTGCAGGCGCTCATCGCCCAGGACCCGGCCACGATCGGCAAGACCGGTGTGGAGCAGGCGCTGGCGGCCATCGAGGGCAAGGAGGTGACGAGGGACACCGAGACCGACCTCGTGGCGATCACCAAGGCCGACGCGGACGCCAACTCGAAGTACTTCTACAAGCAGGCCTGCTGACGGCACCGGGTCGGACGGCACCGCGAGTCGTCCGACCCGGCTACCGAAGTCCCCGTTCCCGGCGACTTTCGTCGTTCACCGCTCCGCGACGGCGTGCGAGCACCTACC
This sequence comes from Umezawaea sp., assembly GCF_057122925.1. Lineage (NCBI taxonomy): Bacteria > Bacillati > Actinomycetota > Actinomycetes > Pseudonocardiales > Pseudonocardiaceae > Umezawaea > Umezawaea sp. Next base: position 36,052 of record NZ_DBNGPQ010000073.1, read on the forward strand.
GTCCACACCATGACAGACGCCGTGGCCGTCACCGACATCCGCAAGTCGTACGGCTCCCTCACCGCCGTGGACGGCGTGTCCTTCACGGTCGCCGAGGGCGAGTTCTTCGGCATCCTCGGGCCGAACGGGGCAGGCAAGACCACCACGCTGGAGATCGTGGAGGGTTTGCGCGAACCCGATTCCGGCACCGTGACGCTGCTGGGCGAGACCCCGTGGCCGCGCAACCCGAAGCTGCTGCCGCGCGTCGGCGTGCAGCTCCAGGCGTCCAGCTTCTTCGAGAAGCTCACCGCGCGCGAGCAGCTGGAGACGTTCGGTTCCCTCTACGGCGTCGGTCCGGCGAGGGCCGCGGAGATGCTGGAGCTGGTGGGCCTGACGGACAAGGCCGAGGTCCAGGAGAACAAGCTTTCCGGCGGCCAGCGCCAGCGCCTGTCGATCGCGTGCTCCCTGGTCCACGACCCGGACGTGGTGTTCCTCGATGAGCCGACGGCCGCGCTGGACCCGCAGGCCCGGCGCAACCTCTGGGACGTGCTGCGCGCGATCCAGGACCGGGGCAAGACCATCGTCTACACCACGCACCACCTGGACGAGGCCGAGATCCTCTGCGACCGGGTGGCCATCATGGACCGCGGCAGGATCCTCGCGATGGACTCGCCCGCCGCGCTCGTGCGCGGGCTGGACGCGCCGACGCGGATCACCCTGCAACCCGGCTCGCTGCCGCTGGAGGGCGCGCGCGAGCTGGAGGGCGTGGACAGCGCGACCGAGGACGACGGCGGGCTGACGATCTCCACGCGCAAGCCCGCGCAGGTCCTGTCCGCCCTCGCCGAGCGGGGCACCCTGGACGGTCTCCAGGTCCGCACCGCCACCCTGGAGGACGTCTTCCTGGACCTCACCGGACGGGAGTACCGGGCATGAGCACGACCGCGTTCAAGAGCCTGTCGACGGCGATGTTCAAGGGCTTCGTCCGCGACCGGATGTCGCTGTTCTTCATGTTCTTCTTCCCGCTCATGTTCCTGGTGGTCTTCGGGCTCCTCCTGGGCGACCCCGGCGACGACAGGATCAAGATCGCGGTGACCGGCGACGGCCCGGTCGTCGCGGCGCTGGACCAGACCGGCGCGGTGGAGATCCAGCGGTTCGACGACGAGGGGGCCGCCGTCGCCAAGGTCCAGGACGGCGACCTGCCCGCCGCGATGATCCTGCGCGGCACCGCGATCGAGCTGCGGTTCGCCGCCAGCGACCAGGTCGCCGCAGGCACCGTGAACGGCCTCGTGTCCGGCGTGGTCGACAAGATCAACCTGGGTGCCACCGGTCAGCCCGCGACGTTCACCCTCCAGCAGCGGCCGGTCGAGGACGCGTCCCTCAAACCGATCCAGTACCTCACCCCCGGCATCCTCTCCTGGGGCATCTCCATCTCGGCCGTCTTCGGCGCCGCGCTGACCATGGTGTCGTGGCGCAAGAAGCAGGTGCTGCGCCGCATCCGGCTCGCCCCGGTCAGCGCCGTCACGGTCCTCACCTCGCGGCTGACCGTCAGCGTGGGCATCGCGGTCGTCCAGGCCATCACGTTCGTCCTGGTGGCCCTGACCCCGCCGTTCGGGCTCCGGCTCTCCGGGAACTGGTACCTCGCGCTGCCGCTGCTGATCCTCGGCACGCTGGCGTTCTTCGCCATCGGGATGCTCGTGGGCGCGTTCTGCAAGACCGAGGAGTCGGCCAGCGGCGCCGCGAACATCCTGGTGATGCCGATGTCGTTCCTGTCCGGCTCGTTCTTCCCCATCGAGAACGCCCCCGCCTGGCTCCAGGCGGTGTCGCAGGCGCTGCCGCTGCGGCACATGAACGACGGGATGCTCGACGTCCTGGTGCGGGGCAAGGGGATCGAGGCGCTGCTGCTGCCGTGCTCGGTGCTCATCGCGTTCACGGCGGTCGTCGGCCTCCTCGCGGCGAAGGTCTTCCGCTGGGAGGACTGACACCCCGCAACGCCGGTGAGCCCGCTCACGCAGCACAATGGGGGGCATGCTCTCCACCTCGGCAGGCCGGTTCCGCCTCTTCGCACAGGCAGAGGCGGTGTCCTGGGCGGGTCTCCTGATCGGCATGCTCTTCAAGTACGTGCTGTCGGACAACGAGATCGGCGTGAAGATCTTCGGCCCGATCCACGGGTTCATCTTCGTCGTCTACATCTTCGTGGCGCTGTTCGCGAGCGTCGCGCAGAAGTGGGAGCGCCGCACCACGGTCCTCGCGCTGCTGGCGAGCATCCCGCCGTTCGGGACGATCGTCTTCGAGCGCTGGGCGATCCGGACGGGCAGGCTGAACGTTCAGACCAGCGCGGCCTGAGCCTTCCTGATCTCCTCCTCCGGGTCGCCGGAGTGGTAGACTTGCTCGCTCTCCTCGATGTTCGCCAGGAACTCGCGGTAGCGGAACGCGTTGAACACGTGCACGAGCGGGATCGCCAGTTCCAGCGCCGCGGCGGGGTCGCTGTCCGGCACCCGCTCCCGCCACGCCGCCGTCCACACCTCGGCGAGCAGCGGTCGCTCGTCCGGACCGATGAACGTCCACAGCCGCGCGGCGTCCAGTGCCGGGTGCCCCCAGTGCGCGTCGGCCCAGTCGATCACCTGGGTGGTCGTGCCGTCGGACTGCCAGTTGCCGGGGTGGAAGTCGCCGTGCAGCAGCGTCAGCGGCAGGCCGGTGGCGAGCAGCGCCTCGGCCCGTTCGCGGGAGCCCTCGACCTCGGGTGACCAGATCGGCACCTCCGGCATCGCGGGGTGCTTCTCGCCCGCGAGCGCGGCCTGGACGGCCACGAGCCTCGGCACCACCGACCGGAGCCGCTCCGGTTCGAGCGGCCAGCACGGTGTCCCGGGGGCGTCGGCCATCAGCACCCGCAGCGGCGCGCTCGCGATCACCTCGGGCACCAGGGTCGGGTCCTGCTCGGCCACCAGCCGCAGCGCGGTCGGCTCGGCCGCGAAGAACGGCGGCAGTTCCTTCACCCACACCCGTCCGGCGTCGGTCTCCAGCCGGTACACGCAGGACAGGTTCCACGTCTTCTTCTGCCGCGCCTCACCGGTGCGGGTGACGTGCTCCTCGGCCCACGCGAGCAGGGCGGCCGGGCCGCCCGGTTTCGCCCACGGCAGCCTCAGCGGGGTGTCCGGGAACGCGTGCGCGGGCTCGGTGACCAGGGCGCTCCGGTCCGGCGCGCCGTAGGCCTCCACCTGGTAGGTGACCTGGCCGCCCGCGGTGTACTCGCCGATCCCCTCGACGAGCCGCAGCACGCTCGTCGGCACGCCCAGCACCTCGTCGAGGTGCGCGGTGACGTCGTCGACCAGGGCCCACCACCGGCTCTCCACCGTGAACGGCCCGAGTGATCCGACGTACTCGCCGTCGACCGTGACCAGGGCTATGACCTCGCGCATCCGCACAGGGTGGCTGATCGACCCCGGCGGGCGCGACGGGTTTTCAGTCCTCGAAGTCCCCGACCGCGCGCCGCACCTTGGCCAGCAGGTCGGTCAACTGCTCGGTCTGCCGCTCGGTCAGCCCGCGCAGCCCGAAGTCCACCCCGGTCACGGCCTCGGTGGCGATCTCCCGCCTGGCCCGGCCGTCGTCGGTGATCCCCACCAGCGTGGTGCGCCGGTCGGTCGGGTGCGGGTTGCGCCGCACCAGCCCGTCGGCCTCCAGCCTGTCCACGATGTTCGTGACGCTGGTGGGGTGGAGCTGGAGCCGCTCGCCCATGACCCGCATCGGCAGGCTGCCCGCCTTCGAGAAGGTCAGCAGCACCAGCGCCTCGTAGCGGGCGAACGTCAGCCCGTGCGGCTTGAGCGCCGCGTCGACGGCCGACTGGATGATTTGCTGTACCCGCATGACGCTCGTGACCGCCGCCATCGCCGTCGACGGCCCGATCCTCTTCTCCCACAGCTCGGCTGCTCGTGCGATCGGGTCGAACGGCAGCGGCTGGGGCGTCATGCAGGCGAAGCTACCAGTGGGTACCAGTCGACGATCCAGGAGGCACGCGTGCTCATCGCGTTCAGCGTCAGCCCGCTCGGCGGGGAGTCCGACAGCGTCGCGGAGGCCGTCGCGGCGGCCGTGCGGGTGGTCCGCGAGTCGGGCCTGCCGAACGAGACCAACGCCATGTTCACCCTCGTGGAGGGCGAGTGGGACGAGGTGATGGCCGTGGTGAAGGCGGCGACCGAGGCCGTGCAGGCCGCCGCGCCGCGCGTCAGCCTCGTGCTCAAGGCCGACATCCGGCCCGGCTTCACCGGGCAGATGGCCGCGAAGGTCGAGCGCGTGGAGGCCCACCTGCGTGAGCTGTGACAGGTGACACGATGGCGACCGATAGTCGGACGTCCTACTATTTGGGTATCGACGACGATGCGGAGACCGCCATGCCTGCTCCCGGCTACGACGAGAACCACGCCGACCACGAGGCCGGCCGTGAGCGTTGGCAGGCCGCCTACGCGGAGGCGGAGGCGGCCGGTCGGGTCCGCGACGCCGACTTCACCACCCTCTCCGGCGTCGAGGTCGACCCCGTGTACGGGCCTCGACCCGGTGAGGTGGTCGAGGGCTTCGAGCGCATCGGCTGGCCCGGCGAGTACCCGTTCACCCGCGGCCTGCACCCGACCGGGTACCGCGGCAAGAACTGGACCATCCGGCAGTTCGCGGGCTTCGGCAACGCCGAGCAGACCAACGAGCGCTACAAGATGATCCTGGCGCGCGGCGGGGGCGGCCTGTCGGTCGCCTTCGACATGCCCACGCTGATGGGCAAGGACTCCGACGACCCCCGGTCGCTGGGGGAGGTCGGGCACTGCGGTGTGGCGATCGACTCGGCGGCCGACATGGACGTCCTGTTCGGCGACATCCCGCTGGAGCGGGTCACGACGTCGATGACGATCTCGGGGCCAGCCGTGCCGGTGTTCGTGATGTACCTCGTGGCCGCCGAGCGGCAGGGCGCGGACATCTCGAAGCTCAACGGCACGCTCCAGACGGACATCTTCAAGGAGTACATCGCCCAGAAGGAGTGGCTGTTCGCGCCCGAGCCGCACCTGCGGCTCATCGGCGACCTGATGGCGTACTGCCAGGACAACATCCCCGCGTACAAGCCGCTGTCGGTGTCCGGCTACCACATCCGCGAGGCCGGGGCGACGGCCGCGCAGGAGCTGGCGTTCACCCTCGCGGACGGGTTCGGGTACGTCGAGCTGGGACTGTCGCGCGGGTTGGACATCGAGAAGTTCGCGCCGGGGCTGAGCTTCTTCTTCGACTCCCACCTCGACTTCTTCGAGGAGATCGCGAAGTTCCGGGCCGCTCGGCGGATCTGGGCCCGGTGGATGCGGGACGTCTACGGGGCCAAGACCGCGAAGGCGCAGCAGTTGCGGTTCCACACGCAGACCGCCGGGGTGTCGTTGACCGCGCAGCAGCCGGACAACAACATCGTCCGCACGGCGGTGGAGGCGCTCGCCGCGGTGCTGGGCGGGACGAACTCCTTGCACACCAACGCGTTGGACGAGGTGCTCGCCCTCCCCAGCGAGAAGGCCGCCCAGATCGCGCTGCGCACCCAGCAGGTGATCATGGAGGAGACCGGCGTGTCGAACGTCGCCGACCCGCTGGGCGGGTCCTGGTACGTCGAGGCGCTGACCGACAAGATCGAGGCCGAGGCCGAGAAGATCTTCGACCGCATCAAGGACATGGCCCGCGCGGCGGTCCCGTCCGGTGAGCACGAGATCGGCGAGATGACGTCGGGGATCCTGCGCGGCATCGAGGACGGCTGGTTCACCGGGGAGACCGCCGACTCGGCGTTCGTGTACCAGGTGGCGCTGGAGAAGGGCGACAAGAAGGTCGTCGGGGTGAACGTGCACACCGAGTCGCTGTCGGAGAACCTGGAGATCCTGCGGGTCAGCCACGAGGTGGAGCGCGAGCAGAACCGCGTGCTGGCCGAGCGGCGGGGGCGGCGTGACCAGGGGGCTGTCGATCGGGCCTTGGCGCACATGGTCGAGGTGGCTCGGACCGACGGGAACCTGATCGAGCCGATGCTGGCGGCGGCTCGGGTCGAGGCGACGCTGGGGGAGATCTGCGGGGTGTTGAAGGACGAGTGGGGCGGGTACACGGAGCCTGCTCGGTTCTGAGCTGGTCGTTCGTGAAAGACGGTCTGGTCGCTGACGTGATGGGTGCGTGAAAGACGGTCTGGTCGCCGACGTCGTGGTGTGGCCGGTTTGACTTGGGGCCCCTGGATTTGACCCTTTGATCGGGCTGAAGGGCAGGTGGTGCCACCCTGCCCGATCTACCAGGGTAAGGGTCGAATCCCCCAAGTAAGACCGGCCACGCTTCGCATCCGGCCAGGTCGAGCAGGTGGTCATGCGAGTCCGCCTGCCGTGGTGGTTGTTCGAACTCCCGGCTCTCCTGCCGGCTGCCAGCTGTCACGTCCGCTCCTGCTGGCTCCCGGCAGTCACGTCTGCTCCCGCCGTCTTCCGCCGGCTCCCCGTCTCCCGTCAGTCTCGCCGTGCCTCGTCCTGCCTCGCCGTGCCTCGTCCGCCATCTCTCGTCTTCGAAAACTGTCGTACCCCCTCCCTACCCCGTATCTCGGGGGGTCTTCACGTTCAGGGGACCTCCGCTTCGGCGTCTTCTAGCAGAACTCTCGCCTTCGTGGGTGACACGTGGAGGTGAATGGGGGAAGCCGTGTGGCGCAATCCGTCGCGACTCGACCCGGTCCCTGCACCCGGCCGTGGGTACTCGTGCCAGGATGGACGGCGTGACAAGGCCAGACCCTCGTAAAACTGCAGCTCTGTCCGCCGCGCTCTCCGGGGCGGTGGATCTCGGCGCGCTCAAGGCGCGTGCTGACGCGGCTCGTCAGCGTCCCGCGGCTCAGCCCCCCGCTCCTGGTGCTCCCTCCGGCGGGCCCAGTCCGTGGGTTCTCGACGTCACCGAGGCGACGTTCCAGTCGGTGGTCGAGCGGTCCATGGAGATCCCGGTGGTGGTCGAACTGACCGCCACGTGGAGTCCGGAGGCGCAGCAGTTGTCGCCCGTCCTGGAAGCGGCGGCCCGCAACAGCGGCGGTGCGTGGATCCTCGCCAGGGTCGACCTGGACGCGAGTCCGCGCATCGGGCAGGCGTTCGGTGTGCAGTCGGTGCCGACGGTCGTCGCGGTGGCGGCCGGGCAGCCGATCGACGCGTTCGCGGGGCCACTGCCGCAGGCCGAGTTCGACCAGTGGATCGTCCGGTTGCTGGACGCGCTGCGCGACAAGCTGCCCGGCATCGCCGCCGCCGAGAACGGTGCGGGCGCGCAGGCCGCTCCGGTCGAGGAGCCGGAGGACCCGCGGTTCGTCGCGGCCGAGGAGGCGTTCGAGCAGGGCGACTTCGCCGCTGCCGAGTCGGCCTACGAGGCGATCCTGTCGGTCGAGCCCTCCAACGAGGAGGCCAAGGCCGCCCTCGTGCAGGTGCGGTTCACCGCGCGCGCCGAGGCGATCGACCAGGACGCGGTCAGCCGCGCCGACGCCGCTCCGGACGACCTGGACGCCCAGCTCGCCGCCGCCGACCTCCAGATCGTGAACCAGGACGTCGAGGGCGCGTTCAAGCGCCTGGTCGACACCGTGCGCCGCGTGTACGGCGACGACCGCAACAAGGTCCGCGAGCACCTGGTCGGCCTGTTCGAGCTGTTCCCGGTCGACGACCCGAGGGTCGCCGCCGCTCGCCGGAACCTGGCCAGCGCCCTGTTCTAGTGCCGGGCGGGGGGGGGAGCACGTGCTCCCCCCACCGCGTCCGGTTCAGGAGTACTTGCGCGTGCAGATGCCGTTGCCGCCGTCGAAGAACCCGTCGCGGAACGCCTCGACGCGTGCGAACCCGGACGGCACCACGGCCCCGTTCACGTCCGCGGCGATCAGGCTCTTGTCGGCCAGCAGCTCCGCGACGGCCTCGTCCAGGTCGCCCGCGGACAGCCGCAGCTTCGACGTGCTCTTGGTCGTGGTCCCGGCCCACGCCCCGGTCAGGCACGCCGTCCGCAGCCCGGCGGCGGGCCCGTCCAGCGGGTAGCCGGTGGCCTTCTGGATGGACAGCGTGAACCGGGACGCGATCTCGGCGAACGCGGCGAAGTCGCCGATCCCGCCCTTCTGCCCCTTCTTCGGCACCGCCCCGATCTTCGTCAGCTCCGCCAGGTCCAGCGACACCTGGTTCGTGCTCGGGCAGTAGGCGGCGGGTGAGGTGGTCTGCGCGTCGGGGCAGCTCGCCGCGCCCTCCTTGAACGCGGGCGGCGCCGCGCCGGTCTGCTTGTAGGCGTCGCGCAGGCTGCTCTCCAGCAGGTCCAGGTTCTTCCGCTCGGCGACCGCGATCTGCCCCTTCGACTGGTCGTCCGGGCTGAACGTCTGCTGGGTGATGCGCTCCTCGATCTCCGCCTCGTCGATCCTGGCGCACCGCGCGGGGTTGGACGAGAAGCCGAACTGGAACGCCGCCACCCGGTCGAACGCGCTGCCGTGCGCACCCTGCTTCTCAGCGCTCGTCCCGGCGGCGTCGCGGATGAAGAACATGGTGGCCAGCACCTGGTTGAGGCCGGGGCCGGTGGAGATCCGGAAGTGCTCGGACTTGCCCTCGGCGATCCAGCGGAAGAAGTTGCCCGCGTAGCAGTCGGCCTGCTGCTCCTTGATGATGGTCGCCGTGGCCTGGGTGATGCCGCTCTCGGCACCCAGCTTGTACTGCACGGCGTGGCCGGTCTCGTGGGCCAGCACGGTCACCACGGACATCGGGCCGAACGCGTCGTTGAGCATCGGCAGGAGTTCGCCGCGGTCCCAGGCGATGCTGTCGTCGAGCGAGCAGTAGAACGCGTTGGCGACGCCCGCGGTGCTGGTGCGGCAGATCTCGACGCCGTCGCCGGTCGAGTCGTAGGACACCAGGCGTTTGACCGGCTCGAACTTCTTGCCCCCGAAGTTCGCGGGCATCGCCTCGGCCCAGTACGCCTCGACGTCGGCGAGCGCGTTGAGGGCCAGCCGGTCCATCTCGCCGCCGTCGCCGTTCTCCACCGGCAGGGTCGCGTCCGGCACACCGGGTTTCGCGCCGCTCTCGCCGGTGGTGATGTCCAGACCGGCGATCTTCGTGATGTCCGGGCGTTCAGCCTTGGGTGTGCCGCCGACGGTGGTCGCGCAGCCGCCGACCAAGCCCGCCACCGACACCACCGCGACGAGCGCCGCACCTCGCCAAGCCCGCCGCGTCATCCCAGGGTCCCCATTCCGGTCCGCGTTTCGCCTGCTTCGCGCACCCTACTTGGTTCATTCGAGTGACAGCGTGAGGCGGCGAACCCACCGGGGCGACCGCGCGGGACGGCGACCCGCCCGGAGCGCCCCGGAGCCGATCAGCGGATGCCGCACGCCTTGTCGCCCTCGAACACACCGGTGCGGAACACCTCGACTCGCTTGAAGCCCGGTTCCAGCCCGGAGCGACCCTTCGCGTCACGGGTCGGGAAGTTCGCCGCCAGCAGCACCTGCACGGCCTCGTCCATGTCTCCGGGGGAGAGGCCGAAGCCCTGCTTGCGGGCCAGGACGACCCCGGTGTACGCGCCGGCCATGCACAGCGCGTTGCTGCCCGCGGTGGTCCCCTCGGTCTGCTTCCCGGCCTGCGCGAGTGCCGACAGCCCGTACCGGCTGGCCATCAGCAGACCCGTCGCGTAGTCACCGATCTGCTCGTGCAGCTTGAGGAGGTCGCCCTCCACGTCGATCTCGACCGACTTCTCGTCCTTGCAGAACGCCACCGGCCCCTGGTCGCCGGAGCAGTTCGGCTCCGTGCCGACCTTCGTCGACCTGGGCGGCACCCACGTCTTGCCGAGCGAGGTGATCACACCCTGGTAGTAGGCGCTCAGGTCCGGGGTGAGCTGGACGATCATCTCGTCGAACGGCAGGTTGCCGCCGCGGTCGCGGTCCTCGACGTTGGTGAACGTCGACTGCGTGAACACCCGGTTCTGCACGGTCATCGCACCGCAGAACTTCGAGTCCTTCTGGAACCCGTCCTGGAACGCCGACACGCGGTCGAACGCGTTGCCGTGCGCCTGCTGGTCGGTCGGCGACGTCCCGACCGGGTCGCGGAACGTGATCAGCGCGCCGAGCGCGGAGTCCAGCGCGTCCTGCCCGATGTCCAGCGACTTCGACTTGCCGTCGGCGACCCACTTCGTGAACGACCCGGCGAAGCAGTCCGCCATCGCCTCGGTGAGGATCGTCGGGAACCTGCCGGGGTTGGCGCGTTCGGACTCGGGCGTGATGCCCATCCGCTTCTGCACCGCGTGGCCCATCTCGTGCGCCAGCACGATCACCACGGCCGCGTCCCCGAACTTGTCCTGCAACACCGGGAGCAGCGCCGCGCGGTCGTAGGCGACCGCGTCCGCCGACGGGCAGTAGAACGCGTTGCCCTCGACGTCGGACGCCTTCTCCGTGCACGGCGGCGGCTTCGCCGACGCGTCCGCGGTGTCGACGGAGAAGATCCCGCCGCTCAACGGCTCCCACGGCTTGCCGAACGCGGCGGGGAACGCCTCTTCCCAGAACCGGTCGATGTCGGCCAGCGCCGTACCGGCGAGCTGGTCGATCTGCCCGCCGTCGCTGCCCCGGATAACGCCGGTCGACGTCGTGTCGCGCGCGACGACCCGTGCCGCCCTCGGCTGGCCGCTGACCGCGACCGTGCACCCGCTGCCGACCACCGCGACCGCCGTCACCAGCGTCGCGAGCCGAACCAGCCGTCCTGATCGGTGTCGCATCGCACCATTGTGCCCCGATCGGGGGGCGCTCGGCGTCGAACAGCCGATAGCGCGACGTCCACCACGTCCGCTTGTACGCTCCGCGCATGTCCTGGCTGCCCGCTGACTTCGTCCACCCGACCACCGTGCCCGTGACCGCGGACCGGCACCTGCGACCCATCAGGGCCACCGACGTCGACCTGGACCACCCGCTGGTCATGGGTGCGCGGGAGAAGCTCTGGGCCGTCTACGGCGAGGCGTGGGGCTGGCCGCCGGAGACCATGACCTACGAGCAGGACCGCGACGACCTGGCCCGCCACGAGCGCGAGGCCGAGGAGCACGAGTCCTTCAACTACGCGCTCTTCAACTCCGACGAGACCGAGCTGTTCGGCTGCGTCTACGTGGATCCGCCGCGGAAGGTGGGCGGTGACGCGGAAATCTCGTGGTGGACCGAGGACGACACCGACCTCGACTCGTTCGTCCCGGCGTGGATCGCGCGGGCGTGGCCGTTCACCGAGCCCCGCTACGTCGGCCGCGATCTGACGTGGACCGAGTGGATCGCGCTGCCGGACGCCGGGACCGACCGGTCGGTCACGACTCCGCGGGCGCCAGACTGATCAGTCCGCACCCGTAGGCCTTCGCGCGCCCGATCCCCGCGACGACGGCCTCGGTGAACGCGTCCGGGTCGGTGACGACCAGGTGCCCGTCGAACCGCACCGCCTCGACGGTGATCTTCGTGGCGGCGTTCTTGCGACCGACGAGCGTCGGGATCGGCGACGGCGCCACGTCCGGCTCGGCGCCCGCGTTCGGGATCACGAACCCGTGCTGCTCGCCCTTGCGCATCAACCACTCGACCTGCCGCTGGGGCTCGCGGTGCACCAGCCGCTTGCGCGACTTGGCCTCGCACCAGGTCGGGTTGGCGACGATCCGGAACGCCAACCGCCGCCCAGGGGTCACCGCGTCCAGCACCGGTCGCAACGGCCGCACCTCGGCGGGCGCCGTCAGGTGGCCCTCGGGCAGCACGCCCCAGTCCGGTTCCGTGCGACTTTGCACGTACTGGACATATCCGTCGTTCGTGCTGTCCAGCCGCCACAGCACGGCGTGCGCCTGCCGAGCCGGCGTCGCCTCGGTGATGTTCGGGAACGCCGACATGACCGTTCGGTGCATGTCGTGGATGTTGGCGTGGTCGCGGCGGAACTCGCGCGATCCGGTGTTGATGTCGAGCTTGGTCAGGAACACGGTCATCCCGATTCGGTGAGCGGGGCGAATGCGGTTCCGGCAATGGCGCCAGGGTCAAGACCGAGCTGTCTGCCTGCTGCTATGCCTCCGGCACTCGATCCCGACCATGGTGCGATCGTCGAGATCGGCAATGTAATCAGAACTCGTTGGACACGTCTGCACATCAACCGGAACATCGCCCTGAATGACGTTCGACTTCACCCGGTTGATGCAATATCCGCGACGGGGTATTGAATTGGTCTAAAGGTGTTACGGATCTATTCCGCAGTTTTGCGCACAGGCTCGCATACCCCACCACCCCGGATCTGTCGACCGCCGCTCGGCCGGTGGGCGAGAAGTAGACAAATCCTCGTCACGTGGTATTGGTCATCTGTGAACTCGCGAAGACTGAGCGAGCACGTCGACACCACGTGAACCACCGCCGCCCAGCGCGAGTTCCCAACCGGAACGGGCTCCGCCGTGATGCTGACCCTAGGTCAACTGGCCCAGATCGGGCGCCTCCAACACCTCTGCGAGGTGCGCGGGTGGAGGATGCAGCTCAAGCGCTCGCCGGAACCGCCGCACGACGTCGACGAACTCGTGTACTTCGCCGAGAACGGCCTGTGGCTGGACGTCCTGCGCGTCCGCTCGGACACCGACGCCCAGGCGGCGAGGCTGATCCGCCAGTCCGTTGTGGAGAACCGCCCCACCGCGGTGTGGGAAGCCGAAGGCACCCTGGCCGAAGTCCTGGACCGCTTGGCGGAACTGGGCTAGTACCTCCACAGTGGACGGGAGGGGTACCGGTGCCGGCGCGGCGGCGCGACTGACGGCAAGCTGTCCGGATGGACACACCATTGAGGGGAAGGGTGGCCCTGGTCGCGGGCGCCACCAGGGGTGCGGGCAGGGCGATCGCGGTGGAACTGGCCAGGGCCGGAGCGTTCGTCTACGCGACGGGCAGGAGCAGCCGTGCCACGGGCAGATCGGAGATGGACCGCCGGGAAACCATCGACGACACCGGCGACCTCATCAACGAGGTGGGCGAGGGCAAAGCCCTGCGCGTCGACCACGTGGAAGCGGACGAGGTCCGCGCACTGGTGGAGGGGATCGACCGCGAACAGGGCCGCCTGGACGTCCTGGTCAACGACATCTTCGGCGGCGACCCCTACGCGGACTTCGGCAAGACCCTGTGGGAACACCGGCTGGACGCGGGCCTGCACATGCTGCGACTGGGCATCGACACCCACGCCATCACCAGCCACCACGCCATCCCCCTGCTGATCCGCAGGCCAGGAGGCCTCGTCATCGAGATGACCGACGGCACGGCCGAGTACAACAGCGCCTACCGCCACCGAGAAGGCTTCTTCTACGACCTGGTCAAAACGGCCGTGGGCCGCATGGCACTGGCCCAGAGCGTGGAACTACCACCACACGGAGCGACGGCAACGGCGGTAACCCCCGGCTGGCTCCGCTCGGAAATGATGCTGGACGCCTTCGGCGTCACCGAGGAGAACTGGCGAGAAGCAACAAAGGCAGAACCACACTTCTGCATCTCGGAATCCCCGACCTACGTGGGCCGAGTGGTAGCAGCACTAGCAGCAGACCCCGACAGGGGAAGGTGGAACGGCAAGACGGTCTCCAGCGGCCAACTGGCCCCGATCTACAACGTCACCGACACGGACGGCACCCAACCAGACGCCTGGCGCTACGTGGTAGAGGTGCAAGACACCGGAAAACCGGCGAACGACACCGGCTACCGCTAACGAGGCGAAGGCCTGAAAGTCAACCAGCAACCAGCGGCGAGCCACGGCTTTACTGAAACCAAGGCCGATTTCACTCGGGATCTGCTCCTTGCACCGGTTGATCGGGCAGGCCACCGCCTCTGCGCTGGGACCGGCACACCCCGATCCACCACAACCGGTACTCACGAAGGAACGGCCGCCCCACCAGGAGCGGCCGTCCCCAAACCCACGATCAGACCTGCTCCCCCTCGGGGGCCAACCACAACACCCCAGCGGGCGGCAACTGCAACACGGCAGAAAACTCCCTCCCGTGCCAGGGGTGCTCCTCGGCGGTCACGGCCCCGAGATTCCCCACCCCGGACCCACCGTAAACAGCGGAATCCGTGTTCACCACCTCAAGCCACCGCCCAGCGGAAGGCAGTCCCACCCGATAATCGTGGTGCGGCTGCCCGGAGAAGTTGGCCACGCACACCAACTGCGACCCGTCCTCCCCGATGCGGACGAAGCTCAAGACGTTTCCAGCGGAGTCGTTCGCGTCGATCCACGAAAAACCCTCAGGCTTGTTGTCAGCGCTGTACAGGGCGGGCGACGCCCGATAAACCCGGTTCAGATCGCCCAACAACTTCCGCACCCCACCGTGCAGCGGCGAATCCAACAGGTGCCAGTCGAGCGACTTCGACTCGGACCACTCCTCGGGCTGCCCGAACTCCCCACCCATGAACAGCAGCTGCTTACCCGGATGCGCCCACATGAAGGCGAGCAGCGTCCTCAGCCCGGCGGCCTTGTTCCAGTCGTCCCCCGGCATCCGCTGCCACAGGGAGCCCTTCCCGTGCACCACCTCGTCGTGCGACAGCGGCAGCACGAAGTTCTCGCTCCACGCGTACACCAGCGAGAACGTGATCTCGTTGTGGTGGAACGACCGGTGGATGGGCTCGCGGCCCAGGTAGTGGAGCGTGTCGTGCATCCACCCCATGTTCCACTTGAACCCGAACCCCAACCCGCCGAGGTGGGTGGGCCGGGACACCCCCGGCCACGCCGTCGACTCCTCGGCGATCATCATGACGCCGGGGTGCCGCCGGTACACCGTCGCGTTCAGCTCCTGGAGGAACCGCACCGCGTCGAGGTTCTCCCGACCGCCGAACTGGTTGGGCAGCCACTGCCCTTCCTCGCGCGAGTAGTCCAGGTACAGCATCGACGCGACGGCGTCGACCCGCAGCCCGTCGAGGTGGAACTCCTCGATCCAGTACAGCGCGTTCGCGACCAGGAAGTTCCGCACCTCGTTGCGCCCGAAGTCGAAGACGAGCGTGCCCCAGTCGGGCTGCTCGCCGCGCCGGGGGTCGGCGTGCTCGTACAGCGAGGTGCCGTCGAACTTCGCGAGCGCCCAGCTGTCCTTCGGGAAGTGCGCGGGCACCCAGTCGACGATCACGCCGATGCCGCGCTGGTGCAGCACGTCGACGAAGTACCGGAAGTCGTCCGGCGACCCGAAGCGGGACGTGGGCGCGTAGTACGACGTGACCTGGTAGCCCCACGAGCCGCCGAACGGGTGCTCGGCGACGGGCAGCAGCTCGACGTGGGTGAAGCCGGTCTCCACGACGTAGTCGGCCAGCTCCACCGCGAGTTCGCGGTAGCTCAGACCGGGACGCCAGGAACCGAGGTGGACCTCGTAGGTGCTGACCGGCGCGTTGATCCACGTGGTGGCCTCGCGCCTGGTCTCCCACTCCAGGTCGTTCCACTCGTGGTTCGAGACCGTGACGACGGACGCGGTCTGCGGCGGCACCTCGGTGCCGAACGCCATCGGGTCGGCCTTCTCGTGCCACGCGCCGTCGGCGCCGAGGATGCGGAACTTGTACCTGGTGCCGACCGGGATGCCGGGGATGAACACCTCCCACACGCCCGACGAGCCCAGGGAGCGCATCGGGTTCGCGCGGCCGTCCCAGCCGTCGAAGTCGCCGATCACGCGCACGCCGCGGGCGGTCGGCGCCCAGACGGCGAACGACGTTCCCTCGACGCGCCCCAACGGGGTGTCGTAGCCGCGGTGGTGGGCGCCCAGCACGTCCCACAGCCGCTCGTGGCGGCCCTCGCCGATCAGGTGCAGGTCGAGTTCACCGACGGTCGGCAGCCACCGGTACGGGTCGTCGACCGTGACGGTGTCGCCGTCGTAGTCGATCTCCAACCGGTAGTCGCCGGGGTGCTCGGGGAGCCTGCCCGCGAACAGGCTGTCGACCACGCGCGGCAGGTCCCACCTGTTCTCGCCCGCGACGACGGCGACGGACTTGGCGCCCGGCCGCAGCGCGCGGGCCACGACGCCGCCGCCGACCTGGTGCACACCCAGCACCGAGTGCGGATCGTGGTGCGCCCCGGCCAGCAGCCGGTCCACGTCGCTCGGCGGCGGCGCGGCGTCGGGAAGATCGGCCGGTTTGGCGTTCACGATGCCGTCACGCTCCTTCTCCGGTGATCCGGGCGATCGACGACAGGGGAACCGTCAACCACTCCGGCCTGTTCGCGTACTCGTATGCGACCTCGTAGACGGCCTTGTCCAGCTCGAACGCCCTCAGCAGCTCCCCGTGCCGCCGGGGGTCGCCGACCGACTCGGCCGCCGCCTCCGCGTAACCCTCGCAGAAGGCCGCGCGGTTGCGCCGCGACCACTCCAGCGCGCGCTCGGTGAGCAGGGCGTCCTCGTCCTGCCCGACGAGCATCTGGTGCGCCGCGTAGTCGAAGGATCGCAGCATTCCGGCCACGTCGCGCAGCGGCGACTTGAGCGCGGCCCGCTCCTCGGCGGGTGCGGCGGGCTCGCCCTCGAAGTCGATCAGCAGCCAGCCGTGCACGGTGCGCAGGACCTGGCCCAGGTGCAGGTCGCCGTGGATGTTCTGCACGGCGATGGCGCCCCGGCCGTCCAGCGCCTTGTCGAACGCGTCCCGCAGCGCGGGCACGAACGGCTCCAGCGCCGGGACCATCGTGGCCACGGAGTCGAGCCGGGCCTTCATCGCCCGCACGGTCGCGGTGATGTCGTCGTCGTCCGCGTCCTGCTGCCCGAGCGCCCGCTCCAGGTCGGCGTGCACGGTCGCGACCGCCTGCCCGAGCCGGTTGGCCTCGGCGGCGAAGTCGCCGCCCGCCTGGTCGGCGTGCTGGGCCTCGGGGTCGGCCATCAGGTCGCGCACGCTCGTCGTCGCCATCGCCCAGCCGTCGACCGCGTCCGGCAGGAACTGCTGGAGCATGCCGATGGTGACCTGCTCGCCGTTCAGGTCGCCGGTGATCGAGCCGAGCGGCTGCGCGATGTGCTCGCAGCCGACCTTCCGCAGCGCCCGGTGCAGCACCAGGTCCGGGTTCGGCCCGTAGGAGAGCTTCCGGAACAGCTTGAGGATGTACTGGCTGCCGAAGATGATCGACGTGTTGCTCTGCTCCGAGGTGATGGGCCGCCCGCGCAGTCCGCCGGTCAGCTCGGCGTCCGGTTCGTGCGCGAAGCGCAGCCCGTCGACCTCGCGGCCCTCGACGATCAGGTCCAGGAGATGACCGGTCAGCTCGGCGTCGCCCGCCGCCTCGTACGACTCGTCGCGGTCGGTCACCAGCAGCTGGTAGGCCTCGACGCGGTCGGCCTGCTCGACCTCGACGACCACGTGCAGCAGCACCGGGTCGTCGAGCAGCACGGTCGTCCGGAGTGGACGGACCGAGTCCACCGGCCGGTCCTTGCCTGCGAACCAGCGCTGCGCGGGCAACCAGTCCGGCAGCTCCGTCAGCAGTTTCTCGACCAGGTCACGGGGTTCGGTCACGTCGCTCACCTCGATTCGCCGTCGTCGCCCACGGTGGCCAGCTGGAACCAGTAGAACCCGTGGCCGGGGAGTGTGAGCAGGTACGGCAGCTCGCCGACCTGCGGGAAGTGGACCCCGCCGGTCAGCTCCACCGGGGTGGTGCCCCGGTGCTCGGACAGGTCAAGTTCGACCGGCTGCGGGAAGCGCGACAGGTTGTTGACGCACAGCACGATGTCCTCGTGCCCGTCCGGTCGCGTCCAGCGCCGCTTGTAGGCGAGGACGCTCGGGTTCGACCCACCGAGGTCGATGAAGGTGCCCTCGGCGAGCGCGTGGTGCTGCTTGCGCACCTCGATCATCCGCCGGGTCCAGTTCAGCAGCGACGGGGCGCTGTTGAGCTGGGACTCGACGTTGAGCGCCTGGTAGCCGTAGATCGGGTCCATGATCACCGGCAGGTAGATCCGGCCCGGATCGCAGCTGGAGAACCCGGCGTTGCGGTCCGGGGTCCACTGCATCGGCGTGCGGACCGCGTCGCGGTCGCCCAGCCAGATGTTGTCGCCCATGCCGATCTCGTCGCCGTAGTAGAGAACGGGCGAACCGGGCAGCGACAGCAGCATCGCGGTGAACAGCTCCTGCTGGTTGCGGTCGTTCTCCAGCAGCGGCGCCAGCCGTCGGCGGATGCCGATGTTGGCCTTCATCCGCGGGTCCTTGGCGTACTCGGTGTACATGTAGTCGCGCTCTTCGTCCGTGACCATCTCGAGCGTCAGCTCGTCGTGGTTGCGCAGGAAGATGCCCCACTGCGTGCCCGTCGGGATCTCCGGCGTCTGAGCCAGGATCTCCGAGATCGGGAAGCGCGACTCGCGCCGGACCGCCATGAAGATGCGCGGCATCAGCGGGAAGTGGAACGCCATGTGGCACTCGTCGCCGCCGGAACGCGGATCGCCGAAGTACTCCACCACGTCGGCCGGCCACTGGTTCGCCTCGGCCAGCAGCACCCGGCCGGGGAACTCGTCGTCGATCACCTTGCGGCAGTGCTTCAGGAAGGCGTGCGTGGCCGGCAGGTTCTCGCAGTTGGTGCCCTCCTCCTCGAACAGGTACGGCACCGCGTCCAGGCGGAACCCGTCGATGCCCAGGTCCAGCCAGAACCGCAGGACGTCGAGCATCGCCTCCTGCACGGCCGGGTTCTCGTAGTTGAGGTCGGGCTGGTGGGAGAAGAAGCGGTGCCAGTAGAACTGCCGGCGCACCGGGTCGAACGTCCAGTTGGACTCCTCGGTGTCGACGAAGATGATCCGGGCGTCGGGATACCTGTCGTCGGTGTCGCTCCACATGTAGTAGTCGCCGTACGGTCCGTCGGGGTCGCTGCGCGACTCCTGGAACCAGGGGTGACTGTCGGACGTGTGGTTC